>WFQZ01000252.1 GCA_015486785.1 Thermoflexales bacterium | reverse complement strand
GTCAAACGGTCATAGTTGGTCAGTTGCCCGACCCGCGCCTGCTCCACGTCAAAGTTCACCCGCCGCACGGGGCTGAAGATTGCATCCACCGGCAACACGCCAATCGGCTTTCGGCCTTGCGACTCAGCCGGAGCGTAGCCACGGCCCTTCTCCACGGTGAATTCAAAATCCAACTGGACTTCATCGCTATCCACCGTAAAGAGGTACAAATCCGGGTTAAGGATTTCGATTTCCGGCGGAGCGATGATGTCGCTCGCCGTCACGATCCCCGGCCCTTCGACGCGCATGGTCATGTACAACAGATTGTCGCCTTCCATCTTCAGCCGCAACTGCTTCAATTGCAGCATGATCTGGATCACATCTTCCCGCACGCCGGGGATGACGGCGAACTCGTGCGGCACATCCGTGATCCGCATTGAAGTCACAGCCGCTCCCTCCAGAGAAGAGAGCAACACCCTCCGCAAGGAATTCCCCAGCGTCACTCCGTAGCCGCTCTCCATCGGGCCGATGATGTATCGCCCGTATTGTTGAGCGTTAATATCAACTTCTACTTTGGGCAGTACTGGCGCAGCTAACACATCGCCTCCTCTGCCAAATTACACGCGCCGCTTTTTAGGCGGGCGGCATCCGTTATGGGGGATCGGTGTCGTATCAACAATCGAACGCACGCGCAACCCCGCGGCAGCAATCGCACGCAAAGAAGCCTCGCGGCCCGGACCAGCACCTTTCACAAAGACATCCACTTCCCGCATACCGTCATTTTCCATCGCTTGGCGCGTCACTTGCTCCGCGGCCAACCGAGCGGCAAAGGGTGTGCTTTTCCTCGTCCCCTTGAACCCGGCGGTCCCGGCGCTAGACCAGCGCAACACGTTGCCTTGCACATCCGTCACGGTGATGATGGTGTTGTTAAAGGTGGTGTGGATGTAGACATGGCCGTGTGGCACATTACGCTTGACGCGGCGAACGGTCCTGCGTGAGCGTCGAGATGAACGCTTAGCCATAAAACCTCCTAGAATTCCATATCTGAGTTAAGGCGGAATTTGTTTTAATTCCTAAAATAAACAAGTTTACTTCTTCTTCGCACCACGGCGGCGGCCACGACCGGGTACGGTCTTGCGCGGCCCACGCTTTGTGCGAGCGTTGGTGCGGGTACGTTGCCCATGCACAGGCAAATTGCGGCGGTGACGTAACCCACGGTAAGAGCCGATCTCGATGAGCCGTTTGATGTTCATCTGGACTTCGCGCCGCAAAGCACCTTCGACGGTGTACTCCCGCTCGATGATGTCACGGATGCTCGCGACTTCGCTTTCGGTTAAATCTTTCACGCGCCGGTCCGGATTCACGCCAGCCATCTCCAGGATGTCATTGCTGGTTTTGCGGCCAATACCGTAAATGTATGTCAAGCCGATTTCAACTCGCTTGTTGCGCGGCAGGTCAACCCCTGCTATACGTGCCATATTTTTCTCAGCCTCCTGCTACGTTAAGAGAGCGACTCAAAAGCCCCTCGTCCCTTAAATTACCCTTGACGTTGCTTGTGTTTAGGGTTTTCACAAATGACCCGAACGACGCCACGACGCCGAATGATCTTACACTTAGGACAACGCTTCTTGACAGACGGTGATACTTTCATGATTCCTTTCTCCTTTTGCTAAAGCCGGGTTAATAACTCCGGTTCTCCTTCGGTAATGGCAATTGCCAGTTCAAAATGAGCGGTGAGCTTCCCGTTGGCCGAAACGACCGTCCAGTGATCTGCCAGCACACGGGTGTGCTCCGTACCGATCAACACCATCGGCTCCAGGCACAAAGTCATGCCGCGCCGCAAGGGGATGCCGCGCCCGTGTTGACCGTAGTTCAACACTTGCGGATCCTCGTGCATGTGGCGACCGATGCCGTGGCCGGTGTATTCACGGGTCAGATAGTACCCTCGTGATTCAGCGTGCTCCTGAATTGAGGCCGAGATGTCTCCCAGGCGGTTGCCCACCTTGCATTGCGAGATTCCCGCCCACAACGCGCCTTCCGTGGCTTCAAGCAGCTTCTGAGCTTCTTCAGAAATCTTGCCCACCGGATACGTCCACGCCGAATCCCCATTGTAGCCTTGGTACAACGTGCCCACGTCAACGGTGATAATATCGCCCTCTTCAAGCACGCGCGACCCAGGAATACCGTGCACCAGTTCCTCATTCACCGAGGCGCAGATCGCCGCCGGAAATGGATGCCGACTGCCCGGCGGGTATCCCAAAAACGAGGGAATCGCTCCGCGCTTGCGGATCCAGGTTTCGGCTAACGTGTTAAGTTCCCCCGTCGTGATCCCAGGGCGGATCTTTTCGCGCATCATATCCAGCACCTCGGCCACAATCCGGCCGGCTTCTCGCATAATGCGGATTTCTTCTTTGCGCTTCAAGATAACCATATTGCCCCCAATCACGACGTTACAAGCAGTCGTTTATTATACCATAACCCTTAGCGCAGGAAGCCCTCATAGTGCCGCATCAGCAACTGAGCTTCGAACTGCCGCATCGTGTCCATCACCGTGCCGACCACAATCAGCAAACCGGAGCTGGTGATCAACATGCGGGTGGTATTCATAAACAGCCCCATAATGAACGGCAAGACGGCCACAATCGCCAGGAAGAGCGCGCCGGCGAACGTGATGCGCTTGTAGATGTTCATGATGTGCTCTTCCGTGCGCTTACCGGGGCGCACACCGGGGATAAAACCGCCTTGCTTTTGGAGTGTGCCGGCCAAGTCTTGCTGTTCGATCATGATGAAAGTGTAGAAGAACGTGAAGCCGAAAACGAACAGGAAGTACAGCGGCGCATACCAAGGGCTGCTCCCGCTGAAGAACTGGATCACCGACTTGGCGAAGGCCTGAGTGCTGGGCTTGGCCACAAAGAACTGCGCGATCACCGCTGGGAATGCCAGAATGGACTGGGCGAAGATCAGCGGGATCATCCCCGCCGTGTTGACCTTCAACGGGATGTAAGTGCTCCCGCCGCCATAGACCTTCATCCCCCGGACGCGCTTGCCGTATTGCACCTTGATCCGCCGCTCGCCTTCTTGCACGAAGACGATGAACAGCGTCACCAACACCGTGACCAGCAGGAACACGATCACGCCCATCAGCTGATCGCTGGTCCAGATACTCCGCACGTTACGCGGAATACGGGAGACAATCCCGCCGAAGATGATCAGAGACAGCCCGTTCCCGATCCCCTGTTCGGTGATCAGCTCGCCCAACCACACGGCGAACATGGTACCGGCGGTCATCGTCAACAAGATGGTGGTAGTGGGCAAGACCTCGCCCGGCCCCCACCCGAAGTTCTTGATGATCGGGGCTGAAGAGCCGACGCTGAATAGCTGCGCTTGTCCATAGGCTTGCAAAGCCGCCAGCGGGATGGTGAGATAGAACGTCCATTGATTCAGTTTGCGCTGCCCGGCCTCGCCCTCTTCGCGCAACATCTGCTCCAGCGAAGGGAAGATCGGGACCAGCAACTGCAAGACGATGGATGCGGTGACGTAGGGATACACACCGGCAGCCAGCACCGAGAATTTGGCAAGCGCACCACCGGAAAGCATGTTCAACATATCGGCAAATTGCCCGGCGGCACTGCCGGAGTTGAAGAAGTTCGCCAGAGCTTGCCGATCAACGCCCGGTACCGGAATGTTGGAAGCAAACCGGAAGATGGTCAAGATCAACACTGTGTAGAGAAGTCGCCGACGTAGGTCCGGGAGCTTCAATGAATTGCGCAAGGCATCAAACATTACAATCCTCCATCTCACACACCACGCCGCCTGATCCGGCTACGGTCAGGCGGACGTGGTAGAGTAAAACCCTAGCGGGTGCGATAGCCACCGCGTTGCCAGGGCAGCAATTCCACAGAGCCACCCGATGCTTCAATCTTAGCGCGGGCACTCTTGGAAACTCGATGCGCACGGACTTTCAACGGGCGATCAATTTCGCCGCGTCCCAAGATCACCACCAGATCGGTGGCATGCTTCAAGAACCCCGCTGCGACCATCGTTTCCGGCGTGACTTCCGCACCAGCCTCGAACTTCTCGGCCAACTGGTCCAGGTTCACCGGCTGGAATTCCACGTGATAGGGGTTGAAAAAGCCATACCCGCGAGCGAAGGGGAGCTTCCGCACCAACGGAAGTTGCCCACCTTCAAAATATGGCCGGACTCCGCCGCCACTGCGGGCGTTTTGCCCTTTCGTTCCCCGACCGGCGGTCTTCCCTTGACCGGCGGAGATACCCCGCCCCACACGCCGTTTGCGTTTTTTCGCCCCTTTGGCGGGACGTAGATCATGCAACTTCATCACTAACCTCCGCTATGCCTCGATCTCGGTAACTTCAACCAGGTGCGCTATCTTCGCCACCATCCCGCGCATGGCCGGATTGTCAGGGCGAATGACGGTTTGATTCATCTTCCGCAATCCCAACGCCTGCACCGTGCGCTTTTGACGCCATGAGTATCTGATGGGGCTACGCACCAAAGTAATGCGCAACTTTTTCTCTGCCATTACGCGCTCCTCCTTTGCCAGAAGGGCATCACCTCGGCCACCGGTTTACCGCGCTCCTCGGCCACTTGTTCCACCCAGCGCAACTGGCTCAGCGCGTCCATCGTCGCCTGCACCACATTCACCGCCGTGGAGCTGCCCATGGACTTGGTCAACACGTCGTGAACGCCCACCACTTCCAACACCTCGCGGACGCTCCCGCCGGCCACCACACCGGTGCCTTTGGCCGCCGGGCGAATCAAAACCCGCGCCCCGCCACACCGACCCATGACCTCGTGCGGGACGGTCGTCCCTTCCAGCGGGAAGGGCTTCATCGCCCGTCTGGCCCGTTCCGTCGCCTTCGCAATTGCATCCGGCACGGTGCGAGCTTTGCCGATCCCCAGGCCGATCTGCCCCTGGTTATCTCCAACCACGGCGACCACCCGAAAATGGAAGGTGCGGCCACCTTTAACAACTTTCGCCACGCGCGTAATATCCACTACGCGCTCATCCAGTTCTTCTTTTTCTTCTTCAAACCGCTTACGATTTTGACGGTTGCGTGAATCCATCATGCCTCCTGCCTTCGCTGCTGTTTCACAGCTTAGGATAACGGATTAGAAATTCAGGCCCGCCTCACGAGCGGCCTCAGCTAATGCCTTCACCCGACCGTGGTACTTGTACCCGCCACGGTCGAACACCACCATCGTCACACCTTGCGCCAAGGCCCGCTCGGCCAAGATTCTCCCCACGACTTTCGCTTGTTCTGTCTTCTTCAGCCCGGCTACCTGCGCCCGAATCTCGTGATCAATCGTCGAGGCCGACACTAACGTCTTGCCGATACTGTCATCGATCACCTGCGCGTAGATGTGATTCAGACTGCGAAAAACATTCAATCGTGGACGTTCTGACGTTCCCGACACGTACTTGCGCACGTGGACATGACGTCGATCACGGGCTTTACGCCGATTTTTCTCTACTCTCATTTTTTACCCTCAGTTCCACGTCTTACTCAACAGACTACGCCGCTTTACCGGCCTTACCGGCCTTACGACGCACTCGCTCACCCTGGTAACGGACTCCCTTGCCCAGGTATGGCTCCACCGGACGCCAGCCCCGAATCTCGGCAGCATAGCGACCCACCAATTCCTTGTCAATTCCCTTAACCACGACGGTGCTGGCTTTGGGATTCACCACGAACTCCAACCCTTCCGGCGGCTCAATGACCACCGGGTGTGAATGCCCCAGATTCATCACCAACGTCTTTCCCTGCAACTCGGCGCGATAGCCGGTGCCATGGATCTCCAACGTCTTGCTGTACCCTTGCGTCACGCCGATCACCATGTTGTTGATCAGCGCACGGGTCAAGCCATGCAACGCCCGCACAGTACGCGCGTCATTCGGACGACGAACCCGCACCGCACCATCTTCCAGCGTAATTTGCATGCGAGGGTCAAACTCACGGCTCAACTCGCCCTTGGGGCCTTTGACCGTTACCTTGCTGCCCTCAATCGTTACTTGTACCCCGGCAGGAACCGGGACCGGTAATCTACCTATCCGCGACACAATACCCTCCTGAAAGCTACCAGACGTAGCAAAGAACCTCGCCGCCCACGCGCAGGCGTCGCGCCTGCTGCCCGGTGATCACTCCCTTGGGCGTGGAGAGGATCGCGATCCCCATACCACTGCGCACCCACGGAATGTTCCGCACCGAGGTGTAAATCCGGCGGCCCGGTTTACTCACCCGCTTCAAGCCGCTGATCACGGGACGTTGTCCTTTCAAATTGCCAACGTACTTTAACCGGATCACCAACTCCGAAGCCACCCCACTACCTTGCACGACGCGATAACCGGCGATGTATCCTTCTTCCTTCAAGATTTTCGCCACCGCGACTTTGATCTTGGAAGATGGCATCGAAACCATCGCATGCTTCGCCATCAAGGCATTTCGTATACGTGTCAACATATCAGCAATAGGATCTGATGTCGTCATTACTCTACTCCATTACCAACTGGACTTTACAACGCCGGGGAGTTTCCCCTCTAAAGCCAGCTCTCGGACACAGATTCGGCACAACCCGAAGCGGCGGTAATATCCTCGCGGACGCCCACAACGCGAACAACGATTGCGTACTCGAACTTTGTACTTGCGCCGAGTCTCACGAATTGGCATAGATGTTTTAGCCATAAATTACGCCCCCTTATGCCTGCCGAAATGGAAAGCCCAACAGCTCGAAGAAGCGGCGTGCTTCCTCATCATTCTCAGCCGTCGTATTGAAGCTAACTTCCATCCCCCGAATCTTATCGATCTTGTCATAGTCGATCTCAGGGAATAGCAATTGCTCCCGAATCCCCAACGTGTAGTTACCACGACCATCCATCTTATCGGGCACGCCCCGGAAGTCACGGGTACGGGGGAGCGCCATGTTGATCAGCCGATCAACAAAGGCCCACATTCTGTCCCCGCGCAGTGTCACCTTGATCCCGATGGCGCGTCCGGCACGCAGTTTGAAGTTAGCAATGGATTTCCGTGCCTTGGTCACCACCGGTTGTTGCCCGGTGATCACACGCAAATCATTGACTGCATGCTCAATGGACTTTGGATTGTCAATTGCCTCGCCCATGCCGATGTTCACCACGACTTTGCGCAAGCGAGGCACTTGCATCACATTCTTGTAGCCGAACTCTTTCATCATCGTCGGCACAATTTCCTCACGGTAGCGTTTCTGTAACCGTTGCATAAGCTCCTCTCTCCTAATCGATCACTGCACCACATTCGCGGTTGCGGCAAACTCGCACGCGCTTACCATCCACCACGGTGTAGCCGACCCGTACCGCCCGATCACACTTGGGGCAGACCAACATCACGTTGGACAGGTGAATAGGAGCTTCAAACTGAATCCGTCCACCCTGCATCTGCGAACGACCGGCACGCTGTGCGTTTTCGTGCTTGGTCACCAGATTCACGGTGGAAACTACCACCCGATCCTGTTTGGGCAGCACCCGCAGGACTTCTCCCCGTGCTCCCCGGTCATCCCCGGCGATCACTTCTACAATGTCACCTTTCTTAATTCGAGCCATTTTCCTCACACCTCACCCTTATAGGACTTCTGGCGCCAAAGAGACGATTTTCATAAATCCCTTTTCACGCAACTCACGCGCCACCGGCCCAAAAATGCGGGTTCCACGTGGATTGATTCCGCTAGAATCCAACACCACCGCCGCATTGTCATCGAAGCGAATGTAGGAGCCATCGGCCCGACGGTACTCTTTGGCTACGCGCACCACGACGGCCCGAATAACTTCGCCTTTCTTCACCGAAGCCGTCGGGGTCGCCGCCTTCACGGTAGCGACGATCACATCTCCCACCGAGCCGTATTTGCGACGCGAGCCACCCAACACCTGAATACACAACAGTTCTTGAGCGCCTGTGTTATCTGCAACCTTCAACCGCGTTTCTTTTTGAATCATTGTTCACGCTCCTTACGCGGCCCGCTCCAAGATCTCTTCCACCACCCAGCGCTTACGGCGGCTGTAGGGACGAGATTCAACAATGCGCACCCGATCTCCGATCCGGCAGGCATTATCTTCATCGTGGGCCATGTATTTCTTTGCAGCCCGCACCACTTTCTTGTAAAGAGGATGGCGGAACCGTCGCTCAACTTTCACCACAACGGTCTTATCCATCTTGTCACTGGTAACAACCCCGACCAAATGCCGACGTCGTTCTCTCATGCCGTCCCTCCTTCTTCCATCATCGCCAGCTCACGCTCTCGCAGGATGGTCTTGATGCGGGCAATGTCCTTGCGGACAAAGCCCATCCGATTGTGATCCTGCAAACTTCCGGCGTACCACAGCTGCCGAAGATTGAACAGTTCGCGTTTGGTCTCCTGCAAACGCACTTCCAATTCTTCCGTTGTCAATTCACGCAATTCTTGTGCTTTCATGCTCTACTCTCCTGTCTGCCCAGAGTCTCCCTGGGAGTCCCCCGCCTCCAGGCGAGTAATGACCTGCGTTTTGATGGGCAACTTGTGCGCTGCCAGGCGCAAAGCCTCGCGAGCCACTTCTTCCGATACCCCGCTGACTTCAAACATCACTCGTCCGGGGCGTACCACGGCTACCCATTGTTCAACGCTGCCTTTCCCCTTCCCCATGCGGGTCTCCGCAGGTTTCGCCGTCACCGGCTTATCCGGGAAGATGCGAATCCAATACTTTCCCCGCCGCCGCATATGCCGCACAATAGCCCGGCGAGCGGCTTCGATCTGTCGCGCGGTGATCCAGGCCGGCTCCAACGCTTGGAGTCCGATGTCGCCAAAGTCGACATTGACGCCCCGGCTGGCCTTGCCCTTCATCCGCCCGCGATGCTGCATCCGATGTTTAACACGTTTCGGCATTAACATAATTTCGTCTCCTTCATTTACTTGGAGGCCGATCCGGTCGAGGCGGACTTTTGGGGCAGGATTTCTCCTTTGTAGATCCAAACCTTGACCCCAATGCGCCCATACGTCGTCAGCGCTTCTTCCTGAGCATAGTCAATATCGGCCCGCAAGGTCTGCAGAGGCACACGGCCCTCACGAATCCACTCCCGCCGCGCCATCTCGGAGCCGGACAATCGCCCGCTGCACATCACTTTGATGCCTTCCGCGCCCTCGCGCATCGCTTGACGCACGGCTCGCTTCATAGCACGGCTGTGATAAATCCGCCGCTCCAATTGCGACACGATATTTTCCGCCACCAGCTTTGCATCCAGGTCCGGCTGTTCGACCTCTTGCACATCCACGTGTACCCGCTTGCCGCCGGTAAGTCGCTCGATGCGCTGACGCAATTCTTTAACGTTATCCCCTTTCCGTCCGATCACCACACCCGGACGCGCCGTCCAGATGACAATGGAAACTTGATTCGGCGGGAATCGCTCAATTTCCACCCGGGAAATGCTGCTCTGATTATCGCGGGCGCGACGGGACCCGGCCCGTTCTCCCTCGCGGGGTCGTTTCCAAACCCCGCTGTAGATCAGCTCACGAATCTCCCGATCTTCCTTCAGCAAGTCCGCGTACTCGCGGCCTTCGGCAAACCAACGTGACTTCCAATCACGAATGACCTTCAGCCGGAACCCGTAAGGATGAACTTTACGACCCAAGGCTCTCCTCCTAGCTTACTCTTCCAGCCGTTCTTCGAGAACGACGGTAATGTGCGATGAACGCTTCCGAATCGGGCGATAGCGGCCTCGACTGCCCCACTTAGCCCGCCAACCTTTACCAGGAGCACGTCCCGGCCCTTCATCGGCCCGTAATTCGGCAATGTACAGACTGTCCACGTCTAACCCCAGCTCATCTGCATTGGCAATCGCCGAGCGGATCAGCTTGTAGACCGGACGCGCGGCTGCATGGGGCAGGAACTTCAGCGCGTCCAACGCCGCCTGGGCCTGCATCCCACGAAAAGGAGCAATCACGCGCCGCACTTTCAACGGGGTCATCGGGATATGTCTGGCTTTAGCTTGAACTCTTTCGTACATAATTACCCTCCCACGCGGCCTTTCTTTTCTTTCACGATGTGCCCACGGAAGGTGCGAGTGGGCGCGAACTCACCCAGACGATGCCCCACCATATTTTCCGTGATGTATATCGGCACGTGTCGCCGTCCATCGTGCACCGCAATCGTATGCCCCACCATTTGGGGGAAAATAACCGACGCTCGAGACCAGGTGCGGATGACCCGCTTTTGCCCGGAACGATTCATATCCTCGATTTTCTTGAGCAACTTCGGCTCGATAAACGGCCCTTTCTTCAAAGATCGTGACATTTTGACCTCCCTTACCGACGCCGACCTGATTTACGACGGCGGACAATGTACTTATCGGTAGCCTTATTGCGACGGGTTTTCCGTCCCAAGGTGTACCAACCCCAGGGGGATTTTGGCCCCGGCAGACCGATGGGCGACCGCCCCTCACCACCGCCATGCGGGTGGTCGCGCGGCGTCATCGCCGAGCCGCGTACCGCAGGACGCCAGCCCAGCCAGCGTTTGCGTCCGGCCTTCCCCAACTTCACGTTAGCGTGTTCCACGTTCCCCACTTGCCCGATGGTCGCCATACACTCCTTGCGTACCATGCGCATTTCACTGCTGGGCAAGCGCAACGTCACGTAATTTCCTTCCTTCGCCAGCACCTGCGCCGCCGCGCCGGCCGCTCGCACCATCTGACCGCCGCGTCCGGGGTACAACTCCACGTTGTGAACCATCGTGCCCAGCGGAATCTTCTCCAGCGGCATCGCGTTCCCCACGCGGATTTCGGTCCCTTCGGATGAGCTGAGCACCACGTCATTGACTTTCAAGCCCAGCGGAGCGATGATGTAACGCTTCTCGCCATCGGCGTAGTACAACAAAGCAATACGCGAAGAGCGGTTCGGATCGTATTCAATAGATGCTACCCGTGCCGGGATGTCGTGCTTATCACGTCGGAAATCAATCACGCGATACTTCCGCGCATGACCGCCTCCGCGATGGCGCACCGTAATGCGACCGTGAGCATTCCGACCGGCTTTGCGCCGCAAGGGCCGCACCAACTTTCTTTCCGGCTTGCTCCGCGTAATCTCTTCAAATGTATATCCGGTCATCCCACGACGACCCGGCGATGTAGGACGATATTTCTTAATCCCCATCTTATGCCTCCAATGCCTTAATCCGCTCACCGGGAGCCAACGTCACCACAGCTTTCTTCCACGCAGCGCGGCGTACCGTCGGACGGCGGCCACGGGTGCGGGTGATCTTCGCCGGCATATTGCTGACATTCACCGAGGACACCTTGACCCCGTAGATTGACTCAACCGCCTTCCGAATTTGAATCTTGTTGGCTCGACGGTGTACCTCAAACACGTACTTACCATCTTCCCGCAACGTGAGGCTTTTCTCCGTCACAATCGGGCGTATGATCACATCATAAACGTCCATATCACTCCCCCACCTCTACCTGAGCACGCGCATCTTGCTTACCCAAAATGGATTCGATAACTTCGAGTGCTTGCAGCGGCATAATCACTTTGTCCGCCCGCAGCAAATCCCGAATATTCAAGTAATGCGCCCGCAGAACCTGGGCATTGGGGATATTGCGCACCGAGTACTCCACCGGGAAGTTGCGCTCTCCCAACAACACCAAAGTCTTGCCTTCCGCAGCCGAGAGATTTTGCAACACTTGCACCATCTCCTTGGTCTTAGGAGCGGCCATCGTCAACGTATCCACCACAACGATCTCCTGATCCTTAGCCTTCACGGTCAACGCGGAACGCAACGCGCCACGGCGCATCTTACGCGGCATCTTCTGCTTGTAGCTGCGCGGTTTCGGGCCATGAGCGATCCCGCCGCCCACGAAGATCGGAGCATTGCGACTGCCATGCCGCGCCCGACCGGTCCCCTTCTGGCGATACCACTTAGCCTTAGTGCGGTTGTTCTCCCCACGAGTCTTGGTGCTGTGGGTGCCCAAACGGGCATTCGCCAACTGGCGCACCAAAGCCTGGTGCATCAACGGCACGCTGACCGGAGCTTCAAAGATGTCCGCCCGCAATTCGATCTCACTAACCTGTTCACCCTGCATATTCATCACGGGAACACGCATTCTACTTACCTCCCTTCAGCACCCGTTGCTTACGGGCCTCACGAATCATCACGAGGCCGCCATTGGGGCCGGGAACACTTCCCCGCACGGCCAAAAGATTGCGTGCCGGGTCTACGACCACCACATCCAGATTCGCCACGGTTACGCGCTTGCCGCCCATCCGGCCCGGCATCCGCTTCCCCTTCCACACTCGTCCGGGGTAAGCACACGCCCCGATGGAGCCGGGAGCACGTTCGCGGTCTGATTGACCGTGCGTATGAGGGCCACCGGCAAACCCGTGACGCTTTACCACGCCCGCGAATCCACGGCCTTTGGACTTAGCGATCACATCCACCCGCTCCCCCGCTGCAAAAATGTCTACCAGCACCTTCTGTCCAACCTCGTACTGCTCACCTTCGCGAATCCGAAACTCCCGCAGGTACTTCAGGTTGGGCACAGCAGCCTTATGCAGGTGCCCCTGCTCGCCCTGGGTCAAGTGCTTATCCTTCACCTCACCGAAACCCAATTGAACAGCGCGATAGCCATCCCTTTCCGGGGTGCGAATCTGGGTCACAAAACATGGCCCGGCCTCAATCACCGTCACAGGAACGACATCACCATTTTCCTGAATTACCTGGGTCATCCCGACTTTCTTTCCTAAAAGACCCTTCATATTACCTCCTTACTTGACAGCCTTTGGATTATCACAATGGACAGGCCGCCAAGCCTGTGGGACTGTCGGCGTCAGGAACGCCTCATCATCCCGAATCAACAAACTAAGTTCACCTTCAAAAGGATTTTCCCCACACTCGCCCCCCTGGCCTTCTACCGGCAATCAGCCAGTGAAAACCAGGGGGGCGTAATTCGAAGTTACCACCGGCGCGAACCGGCGTTTAACCGCGATTACAGCTTAATCTCGATATCAACCCCGGCGGGCATATTCAACCGCATCAGGGTATCAATCGTCTTCGAATCCGGCTCTTGAATGTCAATCAGCCGCTTGTGAGTGCGAATCTCGAAATGTTCGTGACTGTCCTTATCAATGAAGGTGGAACGCCGTACGGTAAACCGCTCGATCTTCGTCGGCAGGGGGACCGGCCCGATGACACGGGAGCCGGTGCGTTCCGCTGCTTCGACAATACGCCGTGCGGATTCATCCAAAATCCGATGATCATAACCCTTCAGCCGGATGCGAATACGTTGTTTAGCCATACACCACCTGTATCAGGAAACAGATGAGTGAGAAGTTCTTTCTCACTCATCTGGGTCAAATTACTCCAAAATCTTCGTGATCACGCCTGCGCCGACGGTCAACCCGCCTTCACGGATAGCGAAGCGCGAGCCTTCCTCCAACGCCACCGGGACGATCAGTTCCACGGTCATCGTGGTGTTGTCGCCGGGCATCACCATCTCCACGCCCTCTTGCAGCGTCACTTGGCCGGTCACATCCATGGTGCGGATGTAGAACTGCGGCTTGTACCCGCTGAAGAACGGCTTATGGCGTCCGCCCTCATCCTTGCGCAACACGTAAACCTCGGCCTCGAACTTGCGGTGAGGATTGATCGAACCGGGCTTGGCGACCACCATACCACGGGTCACCTCGTCCTTGCCCGTACCGCGCAAGAGCAAACCGGCGTTATCGCCTGCCTCAACGTAGTCCAGCGTCTTGTGGAACATTTCCATTGACGTGACCACGGTCTTGAGCGGCTTCTCGTTCAAGCCCACGATCTCCACCGGGGTATTGGGCGTCATCTTACCACGCTCCACACGCCCCGTGACCACCGTACCGCGCCCCTTGATGGAGAACACATCCTCAATCGGCATCAAGAAGGGCTTTTCCGAATCGCGCACCGGCGTCGGGATGTATTCATCCACCACACGCATCAGCTCCCAAATGGAAGCGTAGGCCGGGTCATCGGGATCATCGCTCTTGCAGTTCAAAGCCTGCAACGCGGAGCCACGCACGATGGGGGTCTCGTCGCCGGGGAAGCCGTAGCTGCTCAGCAACTCGCGGATCTCCAACTCCACCAGCTCCAACAGCTCTTCGTCGTCCATCAAGTCCACCTTGTTCAAATAGACCACGATAGCCGGGACTTCAACCTGCCGCGCCAACAAGATGTGCTCGCGGGTTTGAGGCATCGGGCCATCAACCGCCGAAACCACCAGGATCGCGCCATCCATCTGCGCCGCGCCGGTGATCATGTTCTTGATGTAGTCGCGGTGACCGGGGCAGTCCACGTGAGCGTAGTGCCGCTTCTCAGTCTCATACTCCACGTGGGAGATCGCCACGGTCAAAATCTTGGTCGAGTCACGGCGGAACATCTTGGCGTCAGCCTTCGCAACATCATCGTAGGGGCGATAGTCCGCCCAGCCCTTCAAAGACAACGTGCGGGTGATCGCCGCCGTCAGAGTGGTCTTACCGTGGTCAATGTGACCGATGGTACCAACGTTGACGTGTGGCTTAGTCCGTTCAAACTTCTCCTTAGCCATTCTCAGTCTCTCCTTTTTTATTACTAATAAATTCTTGAATTAGAGTTTACGCGCCATACAGGATGGCATCCATCTGTCGGGAATCCACCGGTGCATAGTGGTGGAATTCCATCGTAAATGTACCCCGTCCCTGCGTCATACTTCGCAAGTCCGTAGCATACCCAAACATTTTCTTCAGCGGCACAAAAGCCCGAATAGCCTGTGCCCCTCCGGGGCGAGCTTCCATCATCTGAATGTCGGCCCCGCGCCCGTTCAAATCGCCGATCACTTCTCCCACGAAACCTTCCGGCAACACGACTTCCACGTCCATCACCGGCTCCAGCAACGCCGGAGAAGCCTCCTTGATCGCTTGCCGGAAAGCCTGTACCGCCGCCACCCGGAAAGCGACCTCGGTCGAAAGTTCTGGGTCAATTTCTGCATCCAGCAGCCGCACCCATACGCCCACCATTGGATAGCCCATCAGCGGGCCGCTCTCCATTGCCTCGGTCACGCCGCCCTGGATTGCCTCCACGAAGTGCCGTGGAAAATCCGCCCCGGAAAGCCGATTCACAAATTGGAAGGTATTTCCCTCCGGTGCCGGAGCAACTTCCAGCAAGACCCGTGCATACTGCGGCTTACCGCCTAACACGCGATCAAAAATCACCTCGGCGCGAGCCGTCCCCAACACGGTCTCCTTATAGGCCACCCTGGGACGCCCCACATTTGCTTGCACCCCGAACTCACGGAACATCCGTTCGACCAAAATCTCCAGGTGCAACTCCCCCATCCCCGAAAGGATGGTCTGTCCGGTGTTCTCATCCACCCGCACCCGGAAAGTAGGGTCTTCCTCGGCCAGACGGCGCAGAGCCTCACTGAGGCGGTCTTGATCCGCCACCGTCTTTGGCTCAACCGCCACCGAGATCACCGGCTCCGGGAAGCGTATAGATTCTAACACAATCGGAGCGTGCAACGCCGCCAGGGTATCCCCGGTAAAGGTTTGCTTCAGCGAAACAGTTGCTCCGATGTCGCCCGCCGAAAGCACCTCGACTTCCTCTCGGTGATCGGCGAACATACGCAGCAACTTTGAGATCCGCTCTCGCTTTCCCTTGGTGGCGTTCATATAAACGTTCCCGCGCACCATTTGGCCGGAATAGACTCGGAAATAGGCCAATCGTCCGGCATACGGATCGGTGGCAATCTTAAAGACCAGCGCCGCCAACGGCGCGTTCGGGTCGGCGGGGCGTTCCTCGGTGCGCTGTTTTTTGGGATTCTCCCCGCGCACCGGCGGACGGTCTGCCGGAGAGGGCAAGAACTCCACCACCGCATCAAGCAACGGCTGCACACCCTTGTTCCGCAGTGACGAACCGCACAGCACCGGCTGAATCTGCCCGGCGATGGTCGCCCGGCGCAATCCCGCAACCAGGGATTCGTAAGGGATCTCCGCATCGCTCAAGTAAAGCTCCATCAAGTCGTCATCCGTCTCGACCACAGCCTCAATCAGCGATTCCCGCGCCACCATAGCCTCAAGCTCCAGTTCGGCGGGGATCGGAAGCTCCAGCGGCGACTTACCGCTCTCGTCTTCCCATACCCAGGCTCGCCAGCGCAACAGATCAATCACGCCTCGGAAATCCGATTCTGCCCCGATGGGGATTTGAATCGGCACCGGGTTCGCCTTGAGACGATCTCGGATCGTCCACACAGCGTGAGCGAAATCCGCCCCCAACTTGTCCATCTTGTTGATGAAGGCAATCAGCGGCACCCCGAAGGCCTGAGCTTGTCGCCACACAGTTTCCGACTGCGGCTCCACGCCCGCCGTACCATCGAAGACCACCACCCCACCATCGAGCACGCGCAAGCTCCGTTGCACCTCGGCGGTAAAATCAATGTGCCCCGGCGTATCCACGATGTTGATTTGACATCCCTGCCAGAAGCAAGTCACCGCCGCCGAAGTGATCGTAATCCCTCGCTCGCGTTCCTGCTCCATCCAGTCGGTAACGGTTGTCCCCTCATCCACATTCCCCAAGCGATGCGTCCGCCCGGTGTAGTAGAGAATCCGCTCCGTGGTGGTTGTCTTTCCCGCGTCTATATGAGCGATGATTCCAATGTTGCGTATATTCTCAAGTGAACGTGCATAGCCAGCCATCGCCCAACCTCACGAATAATCGGCGACAGCCCGTAAGATTACTACCAACGCAAATGCGCAAATGCGCGGTTGGCTTCGGCCATCTTCAACGTGTCTTCACGCCTCTTGACCGCCGAGCCGGTGTTCTTCGCCGCATCCATCAACTCACCGGCCAATTTCTCCGCCATTCCCTTACCGCCCCGCTTCTTGGCCGCTTCCAAAATCCAACGGATGGCCAGAGAGACTTGACGATGGTGAGGCACTTCAACCGGGATCTGATACGTAGCCCCGCCCACACGGCGCGGCTTCACCTCAACCGGCGGCATTACGTTACGCATCGCCGTCTCGAAAATCTCCAAAGGAGGCTTGTTAGTCCGCGCGGCAATCACATCCATCGCAGAATACATTACCCGCTGCGACACGTTCTTCTTTCCCCCGCGCATCATACGGTTAATGAACTTTTGAACCCAAATGCTATTGTAGCGAATATCAGGTGGAACTTCTCGTTTAGCTGGACGATACCTTCTCGGCATACTTCACTCCGTATAGTTTTTACTTACCACGCTTGGTCCCGTACTTGGAACGCTGCTGTTTACGACCATCCACACCGGCTGTATCCAATGCCCCACGCACAATGTGATACCGAACACCGGGTAAGTCCTTCACACGCCCGCCGCGCACCAACACAACCGAGTGTTCCTGCAAGTTGTGCTGCTCGCCGGGGATATAAGCTGTCACCTCAATACGATTCGATAAACGCACACGCGCCACCTTCCGCAATGCGGAATTCGGCTTCTTCGGCGTCATCGTCCGCACGATAGTGCATACGCCCCGCTTCTGCGGATTGCCGCCCTTGACGCGCTCACGCTTCCCGCCCTTAATTGTGTTCAGGTTATAGAGCATCGCCGGGGACTTGGATTGTCGTTGCTTTGATTTACGTCCCTTTCGTACCAACTGATTAATTGTGGGCACTGTCTCCTCCTACTTTTTTCCATTGAAGAAGGCCATCCTTAATGCGATGGCCTCCCTTGTGACCTGTTATTAACATCTCACGGGGGTTTCATCCCCTCCCTGCGAATCGAGATTCTACCATAAAGCGTCCAAACGTCAATCTTTTGGATGTACTTTCACAAAACACAACGTTGCCCCTCAACTTCAGTTGAAGGGCAACGAGTTTCCCACCGCCCCGCAAAAATTACTCCTCCGGGACCAGCCCCAACAATCCCATGCCCAACTTCGGCAAGTTCATACGCCGATCCTCACGGCCAAAGGTCAACACTTCCCCGGAATCGGTCACCGCTTCCACCGAGAGAGCTAGACTTTGCAGTTCCTTCACCAGCACCTTGAAGGAGGCTGTGATCCCCGGCTCCTCAATAGGCTCGCCCTTGACGATAGACTCGTAAGCCTTCACACGCCCTTGCACATCGTCCGACTTGATCGTCAGCATCTCCTGGAGCGTGTAAGCTGCGCCATACGCTTCCAAGGCCCACACTTCCATCTCACCGAAACGCTGGCCACCGAATTGAGCTTTCCCGCCCAAAGGCTGCTGCGTCACCAACGAGTACGGCCCCGTGGAACGAGTATGCACCTTATCCTCAACCAGGTGCGCCAGCTTGAGGATGTAGATGATCCCCACCGTCACCGGCTGATCGAACGGTCGGCCCGTCTTGCCATCATAGAGCCGCATTTTCCCCAGCGTGGGCAATGGCTCATTATGCTCGGCACTGTAACGAGTGGCCTCCAGGATCGCCTCTTCATCCGATAGCTGCGAAACATCTTGCCCCAACGACTGCATCCACAAGCGCACGCACACGGCTTGAGCATTGCGGTCTACTGCTTCTCGCTCCGCAGCTCGCCGCGTGTCATCCTCAAAGGACAACAGACTATCCGGCTCGTATCCTTGTTCTTGGAGCCATTCCCGCAGCACCGAGCGGCGTATGTAGACGTAATCGCTGCGCAGCCGTTCGACATCGTAGCCTTTCGGGGCGAGCCAGGCCGCCACGTACAACAACCGCGCTTCGTCATCATCGCGGAGCGTCTCCAAAGGATAGTCCTGCGCCTTCAGCCAAGCCCAAGCCCGCTCCGTAACCTCGTCCCAGGCACGGTCAATGAGCCACGCTCGCGCTAATTCTGCTGCGATCTCGCTCTCGTCCGCCCCATCGAAAACCGGCGTCACCGTGCGGAATCCCAACCGATCCGCGGCCCAACCCAAGTGCGTCTCCAACACCTGCCCGATGTTCATCCGCCCCGGAACGCCCAGGGGATTGAGGATGATATCCACCGGCGTGCCGTCTTCCAAGAAAGGCATATCCTCTATCGGCACGATCTTGGAAATAACGCCCTTGTTCCCGTGGCGACCGGACATCTTGTCACCCTGCATAATCTTGCGCAACTGCGCCACATTCACGCGCACGACTTTCTCTACGCCGGCGGGGAGATCGCGGAATTCCTCTCGATCAAAGACCTTTACCCCCACCACTTTCCCGTGCGCACCATGCGGCATGCGCAAGCTCGTGTCTTTCACATCACGCAGCTTCTCGCCGAAGATCGCCCGCAAGAGCTTCTCTTCCGGCGTCAATTCCTTCTCCCCTTTGGGCGTGATCTTGCCGACCAGAATATCCAGCGGCCCAACCTCCGCGCCCACGTAGACGATCCCCTCATCATCCAGATTGCGCAGCGCGTCATCGGAGACGTTCGGGATCTCGCGGGTCACTTCCTCAGGGCCGAGCTTGGTATCGCGGGCCGCCAGCTCGTGTTTCTCCAGATACACCGAGGTGAAGCGATCATCACGCACCAATTGCTCACTGAGCAAAATCGCGTCCTCGTAGTTTCCGCCTTCCCAGGACATAAACGCCACCAGCACGTTCTGCCCCAAGGCCAACTTTCCGCCCTCGGTAGAGGAACTGTCCGCCAGCACGTCCCCTTTCTTCACGCGCTGCCCCTTCACCACGATGGGGCGTTGATCCACGCACGTGCTTTGGTTCGAACGGCTGTACTTCAACAGATCGTAGATCACCTGCTCGCCGTCGTCTTGACGCACCACGATGCGATTGCCCACGACATTGGTCACCACGCCATCCGCTTGCGCCATCACCACCAGGCCGGAGTTGGACGCGGCGGCTTCCTCAATGCCGGTGCCGACGTAGGGAGCTTGAGGCCGCAACAACGGCACAGCCTGCCGTTGCATGTTCGACCCCATCAACGCGCGGTTGGCGTCATCGTGCTCCAGGAACGGGATCAAGGCCGCCGAAACGCCCACAATTTGAATCGGGGCCACGTCAATAAAGTCAATCCGCTCCGGCGGGGCAAAGACGAACTCCGTCCCTTTGCGCACCGCCACGCGATCCGATAGGAAACGCCCCTGCTGATCCAGTTCCGCGTTAGCCTGCGCGATCACATACGGCTCCTCACGATCCGCCGAAAGGTACACCACCTCGTCGGTCACGTGCGGGACGATCTTCACCGGCTCATCCAGAGGCAGCGCGGCGAGCCGCTCCGCCAACTCGTGCGTGATCTCCGTGCCGGCCTGCGCCACGATCTCACCGGATTCCGGATCGCGCACATCAGCCCGCAACGTCTCCCCCTCCAGCTCTTTGACCGTGTTTTGCACCACGCGCAGCACCTTGCGGTAAGGCGTCTCCACGAAGCCCAGGTCATTGACCCGCGCGTAGACCGCCAGCCGCCCGATCAAGCCAATGTTCGGTCCTTCTGGGGTTTCGATGGGGCAAATGCGCCCATAGTGACTGTGATGCACGTCGCGCACATCAAAGCC
>WFQZ01000251.1 GCA_015486785.1 Thermoflexales bacterium | reverse complement strand
GATCAAGCGCAGCGTTTCGGGCAGCGGATGAGCGATGAAGTACACCGCGTGCGCCTCGTCAATCCAGAACGATTGCCAATCCAGCGTGTAGGTGCGCAGCAGATAGGCCAATAAGACCATCGCCAACGGGATAAGCACACGTTGCCCACGTTTCAAGTTCAGTACCTCCTTCGGGATTCCCCAACCGAGCGAGGGTGAATGTACCTGAGCCAGCTTCCCCGTCAACCGGAGGCCGGGACTCAGCTCCCGCCCTCACCGAGTGCATGCTCGTTCCCCCAAGCAAAAAGCGGATTGGGGTCTCCAATCCGCTTGGGTCAATTGCACCGGGTTAGCGCACGGCGGCAAGGATCAGTTTGACCAGCTCCTCCCATTCCTCCGGGAAGAAGTGGTACGTTACATTCCCCAGTTCCAGGTGATACAAAACCGTATCTACGCCCTTTTCGTAGGAACTCCACACCGCGTAGCGCTCCGTTTCGGCCAGGATTTTCGTTTCAGCGTTGATCATCGTGGCCTCCCGTTACCGTCGCCGCCGCGAACTGTGGTTGTCAGAACGTCGTCCGTTGTCAGAGCGTCGTCCGCCGGAACGGCGGGGGCGGTCGTTTTCCTTCGCCTCGTCCAAGCTCCAGCCTTCCAGCACCGCGCGGCGCGAGAGGCGAATCTTGTTGTCGCTGCCGATGCCGGTCACCATAACCAAGACCTCATCGCCCACGTGGACCACGTCGGAGACGTTCTGCACCCGCTGCTCCGAAAGTTGCGAGATGTGTACCATCCCATCCGTGCCGGGGAGGATTTCCACAAACGCGCCGAAGTCCGTGACCCGCACGACCTTGCCGGTGTAGATTTTGCCCTCCTCCGGGACGGCCATCATAGAATCCACGTAAGCCAGGGCCTCTTGTGCGCCATCTCCGCCGGTGGAAGCGATGAAGACGGTGCCATCTTCCTCAATATCAATCTTCACGCCGTATTTTTCCTGGATCGCACGGATGTTCTTGCCGCCGGGGCCGATCAGCATACCGATCTTTGAAGGATCAATCTTGGTGCTCAGCATCTTGGGCGCGTATTGGGAAAGGTGATCGCGCGGGGCAGAAATCGCTTGCTCAATCACGTCAATGATCTGCAAGCGGGCGAGGCGGGCTTGCTCCAGAGCTTCGCTGAGGATTTCGCGCGTCACGCCTTTGATTTTGATGTCCATCTGGAGCGCGGTGATGCCGCTGCGCGTGCCGGTGACTTTGAAGTCCATATCGCCCAGGTGATCTTCCATCCCCTGGATGTCGGTCAGCACACGATAACGCTCGCCGTCGCTCACCAAGCCCATAGCGATGCCGCCCACCGGAGCTTTGATGGGAACGCCGGCATCCATCAAGGAAAGGGTGCTGCCGCACACGGAGGCCATGGAGGTGCTGCCGTTGGAGGACATCACTTCGCTGACCACGCGGATGGTGTAGGGGAACGCATCCTTGGCGGGCAGAACCGGCAGCAAGGCCCGCTCGGCCAACGCGCCGTGCCCGATCTCGCGGCGTTTCGGGCCGCGCATAGGCCAAGTTTCGCCGGTGGAATAGGGCGGGAAGTTGTAGTGGTGGATGTAGCGTTTGGTCTCTTCGGGGAAGAGGTTGTCCAACGTCTGCTCGTCGGTGGGCATGCCCAAGGTGGCCATGCTCAAGACCTGTGTTTCCCCACGGGTGAACAGCCCTGAGCCGTGAGGTCGGGGCAGCAAGTGTACCTCGGCTTCCAGCGGGCGGATGGTGCGTTGGTCGCGGCCATCGGGGCGCAGGTTCTGCTCCAAGATGCGTTCCCGCACGATGGCCTTGAACACGCCCTCGAAAGCCTCGTGAATGTCACGCGGCGACCAACCGGCGGCTTCGGCTTCCTCGCTCAGAGCGGCTTGGACATCGTCCTCAATGGCGGATAGAGCTTCCAACCGCTCGCCCTTGAGCAACGTGGTCTCCAGCAATTCCCGCAAGCGGGATTCGGCCAGCGCGGCGACGCGCTCATCCAGCCCCGCCGGGGGCGCGAAGGAGGGATAATCCCGCTTGGGCTTGCCGACCGATTCGCGCATCTCGTTCTGCACGCGGATCATGTCCTGGATGGACTGGTGCGCCAGTTGCATCGCGTCCACCATCAGCGATTCGGGAATCTCGTTGGCCCCGGCTTCCACCATGATGATGGCGTCGGCACTGCCGGCCACCCGCAAGTCCAACGAACTGTGCTCCATTTGGGAGATGGTGGGGTTGACCACCAGTTCCCCGTCAACGTAGCCGATGCGCACGGCGGCGACCGGCCCGCCAAAGGGGACATCGGAGATCGTCAGCGCAGCCGAGGCGGCGGTCACGGCCAGTGTGTCCATAAACTGCTCCTCGCCGCGCGAAAGTGCCACGATGATCACTTGCACGTCGTTGCGCATGTCCTTGGGGAACAGCGGGCGCAAGGGGCGATCCACCAGCCGACTGGTCAGAATCGCTTTTTCGGAGGGGCGGCCTTCGCGGCGGAAAAACGAGCCGGGAATCCGCCCGGCGGCGTACAATCGTTCCTCAAAGTCCACGGAGAGCGGGAAGAAGTCAATCCCCTCGCGCGGCGTGCGTGACATGGTGGCCGTAGCCAACAGCACCGTGTCCCCACAACGGGCGACCACGGCGCCGCCCGCCAAACGGGCCAACTTTCCGGTAGAAAGGCTCACTGTGTCCTTTCCCAACGTTCCTGTAAATGTGTGTTCTTGTAACATCCTTAAATCTCCTTCCCCCGCTGCCGGTTGAAGTGAGAAACTGGGAGTTGCGGTGTATGGGATACACACCAGCCCCCAATCCCTTACCTCAAGCCGCCACGGGGATAAAAATACTAAAATCTCTCATGCAGGGCAAACGAGCAGATGGGAAATTCCACATCTACTCGTTTGTCGTTGAATGCCTGAGTACTGCAACTACTTACGCAATCCTAATCGCTTAATCAGAGTGCGGTATCGCTCCGGCGAAACGCGCTTGAGGTAGCTCAACTGACGGCGACGCTGCCCGACCATCTTCAACAGGCCCCGGCGCGAATGTTCGTCGTGCTTGTGAACCTTGAGGTGCTCCGTCAACTGGCGAATCCGCGTGGTCAAAAGTGCTACTTGCACCTCCGGTGAACCGGTATCGCCCGGCGTGCGGGCAAACTCTTGAATAATGCTTTGCTTCTCTGCCTTGGTCAACACGTCCTTTCTACTCCTTTTGATTTAGGGTACCAACCGACCGGTGGCTTGCGCATCGGTTAGTGGTCAACTTCGCGGTAAAGTATATCATAAAGCACGCCTGCGACAAGATTCCTTGGGCGCAACGCGCCTCCAAGCGGTTGCGGAACGCTGAGATGGGATTATGCTTTTGGCATTGAACTTATGCGCCGCAAGCGGGGCACAGGCACGGAGCAATCACGAAATCGCAATGTATATGAGGAGGAGACGATGCTGTACACGCGGGGAGTTCTGGAACGATTGGAGGCCCAGGCATTGGCCTCTTATGGATTCTGTAGCTGCGATTCTCGGGGGCGGGCGTATCGGGAAGATGAGCCAAAATATCGCACCGCCTTCCAGCGGGATCGGGATCGCATTCTACATTCGACGGCCTTCCGCCGCCTGGAGTACAAGACGCAGGTTTTTGTGAACTCGGAGGGGGATTACTACCGCACCCGCCTCACGCACACGCTGGAAGTTGCTCAAACCGGTCGCTCGTTGGCCGTGGCCCTAGGCGCGAACGAGGTCTTGGTGGAGGCCATCTGTCTGGCGCACGACTTGGGGCATCCGCCCTTCGGGCACGCCGGAGAAGCGACGTTGAATAAGCTGATGGCCGAGCACGGTGGATTTGAACACAACAAACAATCGTTGCGTGTGGTGACCAAGCTGGAGCATCGCTACCCCGATTTCCCCGGCTTGAACCTCTCCTGGGAAGTGCTGGAGGGGATGGTGAAGCACGAAACGAAGTATGACCGTTCCGACGCCGCGCTCTACGAGCCGGAGAAGCGTGGGACGCTGGAGGCGCAGTTGGCCAATCCCGCCGATGAGCTGGCCTACACCGCTCACGACCTGGACGACGGGTTACGTTCCGGGCTGATCACCCCGGAGCAGTTGGACGGGCTGGCGTTGTGGGAGGCAATAAAGGACAGCGTCGGCTGGAATGGCCGGGGCTTCAATCAAATGTGGCGGCTGCGCCTGGTGCGGCGATTGCTGGGCACGCTGATCACCGACACGGTGGAGGAAACGGCCCGCCGCCTGGATGCGGCGCACATTCAAACGGTGGATGACGTGCGCTCGCTGGAGTACAACATCGTTTCCGCGTCGCCGGAGATGCAGCCTATGGTGGATGAGTTGCGGCAATTCCTCTACGATAACTTGTACCATCATCCCCGCGTGGTGCGCATGCAGATCAAGGCGGAGCGCATCTTGAGCGATCTGTTCGCCGCCTACATCGCAGAGCCACGTCAATTGCCCTGGGAAGTGCAGGCCAGATTCAAGGAACGGCCTGTGCACCGCGTGGTCTGCGATTACATCGCCGGAATGACCGACCGCTACGCACTCCAGGAACATGCCAAGATGTTCGATCCCACCGAGCGCGTGTAGCCGATCCGCCCCCCGACTTTTCAAAGCGGGGGGCTTTCTGTATTTTGGAGGTCACAATGTTAATTCCATGGGTTTACTTTGTCAAAGAAGGGCAGCAATTGTTAATCGAGAGTCCCACCAAACGGTGGACGTTCAACGGACCGGGGCGGTATTTTGCCTCCCCCTTCCAGAAGGTCACGTATCGTCAGGGGATCACGCTAGGCCCGACCGAGTACATCCGCATTCACGACACACTCACCGGCGAGCTGCGCAACGAGATCGGCCCGCAACTGTACTTTCTTTCGGCCAGCGAAGAGGTCATCGAAAGGCTGAAAGCCATCCCATTGAAGCGCGACCAGTATGTCCGCTTGCTGGACACCAGCAGCGGCGAGATCCGCGTGGTGCGCGGCGAGTGCAGCGTCTACCTCAGCCCCACCGAGAAGCAGATCGGCCAGGTGCAGCGCGGGGTCTACATTGACCAGGAAACCAGCGTGGTGGTGCTGGATACCGAGACCGGACGGCTGGAATTGATCACCGAGCAGCAAGTCTTCTTCCCCAACGAACATCAGGAAATCAAGAAAATCCAGCGGCTTACCCGTCTGGCCGATCACGAAACGATGATCCTGAAGGACGACACCGGGCATTACGTCTTCAAGACCGGCGCGGGCGGAGATCGCTCCTTCTTCATTGACCCCTATTCGGAAGTCGTGACCTTGCACTGGTCCAGCGGGCTGTACAAAGACCACCGCAATCTTGAAATCTCGCTGATCGACTCCCGCCCCAAGTTTATGTGGTACGAGTTTGAAGTGCGCACTCAAGACAACGTTGAATTAGTCTTGGGGCTGACGTTCTTCTGGCAGATCGTGGACGTGCCGCAAATGATCCGCACCACCGACGACACTACCGGCGACATTTGCTCGCATGCCCGCAGCGCGATCATCCAGGCCGTCTCCCGCTCCACGCTGGAGGATTTCCTCTCCTCCTTCAATCCCATTGTGCGTGACGCAGTTTTGAACGAGCAAGACACGTTCTACGAAGAACGCGGCGTGATCCTGCACGCGATAGAAGTGCGCTCGATCACCTGTAAGGATACTGATACCCAAATGGTGCTGCAAGAGATCATCCGCGAGACGACGAACCGGCTGAATCGGCTCCAGAAGCAGGAAAGCATCAACGAAATTGAGCTCAAAAAGCTGCAAGGGCGCATTGAATCGGAAACGATGCGCGGGCAATTGTTGGAATTGCAACGGCAGAACCGGCAACTATCCGCACGCATTGATGGTGAATCGGAGGCCACGAAGATCCGCGTGTTCCTGGAACTTCTGGGAGAAGATGTCCCCCTGGAAGACAAAATCGCGCTCTTTAACACCCTGCGCAAGCGGGAAATGCTAGATGGGCTGAGCAAGGGAAACGTGCAGTTGTACTTCACCCCGTCCGATGTGGACCTGAGCATTGAATCGCGGAGTTCAAGAAGATAAAGTCGCGCGGATGTCAGACAACTCCTTGACACCTGGCAAGTTTCCGGTTACGATAAGCACGTACCCCACCATTTCCTCTTGTGTTTCACAAGAGCCTATATCTTTTGAAGGAGGAACTACGATGGCTGATTTGACGACAAAGTTATTGGGGCTGACTCTGGCCCATCCGGTGATGCCTGCTGCCGGTCCGCCGGTGCGGGATGGCGAGGCACTGTTGGCGTGTGCCAAGGGGGGCGCAGCGGCGTTGGTCACCAAGACCATCTCGGTTAAGGCTGCGGATGTGCCCACGCCCAACATGGCGGATTTTAAGACCTACTTCCTGAACACGGAACTATGGACGGAACTGCCGCCGGAGCAGTGGTTGGAGGTGGAATACGCCAAGGCCAAACAAGCCGGACTGCCGATGATCATCAGCATGGGCTACACCGCCGAAGAGATCGCGGAAATGGCCCCCAAAGTCAAGCCGTTTGCCGATGCCATTGAGTTAAGCACCCACTACATCGCCGACGACCCCAAACCAATGCAGGACGCGATCCGCGCGGCCAAGGTGGCCGGCGTGCCGGTGCTGGTCAAGATGAGTCCCTTCCGCGAGCCGCAACCGGCGGCCATCGCCGCGCAAGAAGCCGGCGCCGATGGCATCGTAGCGGTGAACTCATACGGCCCGGCCTTCGGCGTGGATATTGAACACGGCGGCAAACTGTGGATGGGCGGCAAAGGCTACGGCTGGATTTCCGGCCCGGCCCTCAAGCCGATAGCCCTGCGGATGGTCTACGACATCGCCCAAGTGGTGGACATCCCCATCATCGGCGTGGGCGGGATCAGCAAAGGCACGGACGTGGTGGAGTTCCTGATGGCCGGCGCGACGGCGGTCGGCGTGTGTACCGCCGCGATCACCAAGGGGCACTCCATCTTTGGGAAGATCGCCCGGCAGCTCGACCGCTGGCTGGATCAACACGGCTACGCCTCGGTGGAAGAGATCCGGGGGTTGGCCCTCAAACACGACGTGCCGCAGATGACCAAACCGCCGATCCTGGTCCCGGAACGCTGTACCGGCTGCAACCAATGTGTGATCAGTTGTGTCTACGGCGCGTTGTACCTTGACGAAAACCGCAAGATTCGCATCCACGAGGAAAACTGTGAAAAGTGCGGCCTGTGCATCAGCCGCTGCCCGGTGAACGCACTCCTGCCGCCCGAAGAGTAACCTGCTCCGTGGCGTCAACTCCCCCTGAGGTAGCACGATCAGGGGGAGTTTTTGTTCTGGTGAACGGACGTCCGCCCCGCGCCGCTCGCGGAATCCCGTAACGGGGCGTAACGTTCATTGACAAACTCTTCCGGCGTGGTATACTCCCCGCCCGTGAGGAAGGCCTTCGTTGAGGAGGGATGGCCGAGCGGACGAAGGCGACGGTCTTGAAAACCGTTGTGGCTGAGAGGTCACCGTGGGTTCGAATCCCACTCCCTCCGCCTTTAACAAGCGCATAGATTCTGGGGAGGTGCCAGAGTGGACGATTGGGGCCGCCTGCTAAGCGGTTAGGGGGTGAGTAGCTCCCTCCAGGGTTCGAATCCCTGCCTCCCCGCCTTTGCCCCCATGGCTCAATTGGATAGAGCGTTTGGTTGCGGACCAAAAGGTTTCAGGTTCAAATCCTGATGGGGGTACCTTTTAGCCCCCGTGGCTCAATTGGATAGAGCGTTTGGTTGCGGACCAAAAGGTTTCAGGTTCAAATCCTGACGGGGGTATCAAAAAGAGGCCGGATGCACATCCGGCCTCTTTTTTTGTGTCGCGCCTAGTCCACCTCGGCGATCATTTCGATTTCCACCAGCCCGCCCAAGGGCAATGCGGCCACTTGCACGGTGGACCGCGCCGGTGGCGCATCTTTGAAGTAGCTCCCGTAGATCGCGTTGATCCGCCGGAAGTCGCCCAGATCGGTCACGAAAATGGTCGTCTTGAGCACGCGATCCAGGCTGCTGCCGACAGATTCCAACACCGCTTGCAGATTGCGCATCGCTTGATGCGTTTGCGCCTCCACGCCCTCCGCCAATTTCCCGGTCAGTGGATTAATCCCCAACTGCCCGGCGGTGAATATCAAACCGGCGGTCATAATCGCCTGCGAATACGGCCCTACTGCCGCCGGAGCTTGTGAAGTGGCAACCACGGATTTCATACGCTCCCCCTTACGCTGACTTCGCGAGCTTTTGCAAGCCCTTCTTCATCGCCTCAAGGGGCAACATAGCGCATTTGACGCGCCCCATACTCAGCGTGACCCCGCCCAGCATCTGCTGGATGTCCGGCAATTGCATCGCTTCGATTTCGGCGGGCGTTTTACCCAACACCTCGGTGGTGAACATCGACGCGGAGGCCGTGCTGACGACGCAGCCATGCCCCTCAAACATAACTTTGGAGATGCGCCCCTCGTCGTCCAGCTTGGCCGTCAAGTGGATCGTATCGCCGCAAGTGGCGTTTTCCTGCGTTATATCAATGTCCGGGTCTTCCAACACGCCGAAGTTTTCCGGATTGTGGTAATGATCGAGCAATTGCTCGCGGTACAAATCACCGTTCATAGTCTTCTTCCCTCCCGAAATTAACGTTTTAGCAGCTTGACGACACGCCGCAGGGCCGCGACTAGCGCGTCCACATCGGCCTCGTCATTATACACGTAGAAGCTGGCCCGTGCCGTGGCTTGGACGCCAAAACGAGTGTGCAGCGGTTGAGCACAGTGATGCCCCGCTCGCACGCACACGCCCTCTTCGTCCAGGATCGAGGCAATGTCGTGCGGATGAGCGCAGTCCATCCAGAAGGAAACCACGCCGCCGCGCCGTTCCGCACTCGGCCCCAGGATGTGAACTTCTGGAATGTCCGCCAGTTGCTCCATCGTGTATTGGACCAATTGCACTTCGTGCTCGTGGATCGCGTCCATCCCCAGCGCGGTGAGATAATCAACCGCCGCGCCCAGGGCGATGGCCTCGGCGATGGAGGGCGTGCCGGCCTCGAACTTGTACGGCACATCGTTCCAGCAGGAATCGTACTTGCGCACCGAGCGGATCATGTCGCCGCCAAAAAGAAACGGCGGCAACGATTCCAACATCTCGTGCCGCCCCCACAGAATACCCACGTTCGGACTACACATCTTGTGTCCGGAGAAGGCCAGGAAATCCGCCCCGATCTCCTTGACGTCAATGGCGATGTGGGGCGCGGCCTGGGCGGCATCCACCACGGTGACGGCGCCCGCCTCGCGGGCGATGCGCACCACGTCCTTGATCGGCGTGATCGTCCCCAGGACGTTGGAGGCCATCGTGCAAGCCACCAGCTTGGCCTTCCCATCGGCCAGCAGCGGGGGAAGCGCGGCCAAGTCCAACTCGCCCTCGTCGGTGACCGGGATGAAGGCCAACTCGGCGTGCTTGCGCAGGGCCAATTGCTGCCAGGGAACGAGATTCGCGTGGTGCTCCATCTCCGTCACCACGATGCGATCCCCGGCCTCAATGTTGGCCTCACCCCAACTGTAGGCCAGCAAGTTAAGCCCCTCGGTGGTGTTGCGCACGTTGACGATCTCGTTGGCCGAGGCGTTGATGAACCGCGCCACTTTCTCCCGTGCCTGCTCGTATTCCGCCGTCGCCTCTTCGGCCAGCGTGTAGATGCCGCGATGCACGTTGGCATAACTCTGCGAATACACCCGCACGAGCGCATCAATCACCGGCTGAGGTTTTTGCGCACTGGCGGCACTGTCCAGGAACACCAGCCGCTTCCCGTGAATCTCGCGCTGGAAAATAGGGAAATCCCTTTTGACTTGAGAAACATCGAATGACATAGGTCCCTCCTTAGAAAGGTAGATAGTTTCCGTGCCTAAGTATTTTACCGCATTCGTGGGTGCTTACCGTTCACGGATCGTTCAATGCTGCGGGCGTTCGCCCCGCGAGCGGGACATGTGTTGCTCCAGCCGCCGGACGCCCACAGAGAGCGTGGTGGTCATCAGCAGGTACAGGAAGGCCACGACGTTGTACGTTTCAAAGAACTTGAACGTGGAGGCCGAGTACACCTTGCCCAGTTGGGTAATGTCTTGCACGCCCAGCGCGGAAACGAGCGAGGAATCCTTGATCATAGCGACGAACTCGTTGCCCAGCGGAGGGAGCACGTTGCGCACGGCCTGAGGCAAGATGATGTAACGCATCGTTTGGCCACCGGTCATACCCAAGGCCAAAGCGGCTTCGGTCTGCCCGCGATTGATGGATTCAATGCCCGCGCGGAAGATTTCGGAGATGAACGCGCTGTAGCCCACCATCAGCGCGAGGATGGCTCGGAGGGTGAAGTTCAAATCCCGCACGTTGAGTTCCTGCACCCAACCGGCATTGATCAGCGGAGTCGCCAGGTGGTTGAGGAACGTGACCAGGGCCGGTGCGCCGACAAAGGCGATGTAGTAGAGCAGCACCAGCATGGGCACGCCTCGGATCAGTTCCACGTAGAAGGAAGAGACTTCCCGCACCAGGCGGTAGCGCGAAAGGCGCATCAAGCCGATGAGCAGCCCCAGCAGGACCGCCAGCAAGTAGGCGATCAACGAGACGTAGACGGTGGTCCAGACGCCCTTGCGGGTGGCGTCGAAAATGACGCGGTAATCCCCGTTGTGCGCGATGCCCCAGAAGAAGAGCAGGGCCAGCACGATAGCCAGCACCAGCCAGTAAGGAACGCGGGTAAGAAACTGCGTGATCGGAAGTAAGCGGGATTCTGATTCTTTCAAGGTAGCCCCTCCCCAAGTGAGATTTGGTGCTAGGAGTTTACCCGAAAACAGGTCAGGGGAAATTACGAAGCCGAAGGTGCGGCGCACTTTGGAAATACGCCGCACCTTTCGGAGGGGAATCAATCTCCAAACTGGCTGGTGTAGAGTTGATAGTAGAACCCTTGCGCGGCCAGTAATTCGGCGTGCGTGCCGCGCTCCACGATGCGCCCTTGGGAAAGCACCAACACCTGGCCCGCACTGCGGATGGTGCTCAGCCGGTGCGCGATGACGATGCTCGTCCGCCCGTGGAGCAGCTTTTCCAGCGCGGCTTGGATCGCCCGTTCGGTGCGGGTATCCACGCTGGAAGTGGCCTCGTCCAGGATCAGGATGCGCGGGTCGGAGAGAATGGCGCGGGCGATGGCGATGAGCTGCCGCTGCCCCAAGCTCAAGTTAGAGCCGCGCTCGCGGAGCGGAGTTTGGTATCCCTGCGCCAACGCGCGGATGAATGTATCCGCGCCCGCCGTCCGCGCGGCGGAGATGACTTCTTCATCGGTGGCGTCCAGCCGCCCATAGCGGATGTTGTCCATCACCGTGCCGGAAAACAGGTAGTTATCTTGCAGCACCATGCCGATCTGCCGTCGCAAGCTCTCTTGAGTCACCTGCCGCAGATCATGGCCGTCGAGCAGAATCCGTCCCTCGTCCACGTCGTAGAAGCGCATCAGCAGGTTGACCATGGTGGTCTTGCCGGCCCCGGTCGGCCCGACGATGGCGATCATCTGCCCCGGACGCGCCTCAAAGGACACATCTTGCAGCACCGGCGTATCGGGCGTGTAGCGGAACGAGACATGCTCAAACATCACGTGCCCCTCAACTTGCGCCAGTTCGAGCGCGTCGGGCGCGTCGGTGATCTGCGGCGACTCGTCCATAATGGCGAAGATGCGCTCCGCAGCGGCGATGGCCGTTTGCACCACCGAGTATTGGTTGCTGATCGCCCGCACCGGCTGGAAGAACCGCCGCACGTAGTTGAGGAAGGCCACGATGACGCCGATGGTGATGCTATCTCGCAGGGCCATCATCCCGCCGAACCCCAGCACCAGGGCGATGCCCAGCGAGCTGAACACATCCAGCGTGGGGCGGAAGGCCGAGTTGATCGTCTGCATCTGCACGTTGG
>WFQZ01000250.1 GCA_015486785.1 Thermoflexales bacterium | reverse complement strand
GCGGCTTGCGGGGAACGATACCACGCCCAACACTCAGACCAATGTACTGCCTCATAGCCAGAACGCAAAATGCGCTCCTTCATCGTGGAACCATCCGAGCCGGTATGACTGCACCAGCCCCGTTGATGGCAATCGTCGGCATGCGCCTGCGCCGCCTGCGCCAATCGCGCGTCATAGTGATAGGGCGGCAAGCCGTGCAAAGCCCGCTGCTCGTTGATCAAGCGGAAGATCTCCGCCGGCATCCCGGCCACATCCGCCGGAGGTGCAACCGGCGGCGGGACCGGCGTAGCCGTCGCCACAGCCTCCGTCGGCGGGATCGCGGTGCGCTGCGGCGTAGGGCTGAGCGCGACCGGCGGCGTCTCCGTGGGGCGCGGCGGGAGCGGCGTCGGCGCGGGAGCTTCCACCAACGAGTCCAGCGGCAAAATCAACGACTGCCCCACGCTGAGCAAATCCGCGTCCCCCAGCCCGTTCACCCGCAGCAGCGCGGCCACATCGCACCCGTAAGCCTGCGCGATTCCGCCGAGCGTCTCCCCCGGCTGCACCACATGCACCACCCAGAAAGGCGACGCCCCGGCCCACATCTCCGCCGGCGGAATGGTCAACGTCTCCCCGGCCTGCACCGTCAACCGCTCCCCCAAGTGATTCTGCAACTGGATCGCGGCCATCGGCACATCATACGCCATCGCCAGCCCCAAAAGCGTTTCCCCGGCCTGCACCACGTGCGTGCGCCCACTCGTCGCCGTAGCCGTCGGGGAGCGTGGCGGCAGTGGCGTGACCGTGGGGGACGGGCGCGTAGGGGCCACGAGCAGCGTCGCCGTCGGCGTCACCGTGGGCGTCACCGTGGGCGTCACCGTGGGCGGGGGCATCGTGATCGGCGGCGTACACGCCCCCAAGCCCAACATCACCAACCACAGCCAGCGGCGCATCGTTCCCCTCAAGGCCGCTCCGGCAGCGATGCCAACGGCGCGTAAGCGATCCCGTACATCGTGGGGCCGGTGTGCGCCCCCAGCATCGCCGTCAATCGCACCTCCGGCAGCCAAGTACACGCATAGAGCGCGTCCAGCCGCGCCCGCAAAGCCGCCGCAGCCGCCGGATTCGCCGCGTGCCCCACCTGCATCTGCATCGCCGTGCCGGGTGGATGCTGCCGCGTGATATGCTTGACGATAGCCGCAATCGCCCGCTGCGTCGTTCGCGCCACACCCAATTGCGCATACGTCCCGCGCACCTTCTCCACCGTAATCACCGGGCGCAAGTGCAACGCGGAAGCCACCAGCCCCTTCATATGGCTGATCCGCCCGCCGTGAATGAGATACTTCAAATCGTCGAGCGAGTACACACTATCGCTCACCCGATCAATCTGCCGAACCATCGCCACGATCCGCTCCACAGGCCAACCGGCCCGCGCCGCCCGCGCCGCCGCCGCGACGATCCACCCCAGCACCGCCGACAACGTCTTAGTGCTGACCACCGTCACATTCGCCTCCGGCACCATCTGCTTGGCCGCCATCGCCGCATTAGCCGGAGCACTCAGCCCCGGCGACATATGAATCGAAAGAATATCCGGATCGGATTGCGCCAACCGCCGGTACAACCGCGCGAAATCACCCGCCGATGGCGCAGCCGTCACCGGCAGATCGCCGGTCTCGTCCAGCAGACGGTACAAATCATCCGGCATCAAATCCACATTGCTGCGGTACGTCTCCCCGCCCAACGTGATCGTATGCGGCACAATATGAATCCCCAAAGCCGCGACCTCATCCTGCGGCAAATCCATTCCCCCATCACTGACAATGTGCATCATGCCCTCCTTGCTCCAGTTGCAACGCCTTCGGTTGCGACACCCTCAGTTGCGACGCACTTTGAAAGTGCGTCGCAACTTTAAGGATACATAGATTTCCCTTTAAGGCTACGAGCATTCAGGTGCGACGCACTTTGGAAGTGCGTCGCACCTTAGCATCCCCCCCAAAACTTTGACAGATGTTCTATCTTCCGCTACAATGCCAGCACCCAAGCACATCCGGGCCGGATTCCTTCCCCTCTGCGCCTCGCGGCGACGGGCGAAATCCGGCCCCATTTTCGGAGGAGTTTTGTATGGAGCAACTGCCCTTGTTCACAGAAGAACCGTCGCCGCCGACGGCGCAGGAGCCGGCGGGGCTTTCCCCCCGCGCGTCCTTGAGCCAGGCAC
>WFQZ01000249.1 GCA_015486785.1 Thermoflexales bacterium | reverse complement strand
GTGGTGATCAACGTGATCACGCTGGGGGTGCTCACCTGGTTGAGCACGCGCTTCTTCTTCCGTCCGCGCTGGGAGTCGGATGCGGATTTGCGGCGGGAGATGGTGCGCGAATCGTGGCCGTTGATGGTCAATCACTTGCTGGCGACGGTGTTCTACAAGGGCGACGTGGTCTTGCTGGAGGCGGATCGGGGCAGCCGTGAGGTGGGCTGGTACAGTTTCGGCTACAAGATTTTGGATGTGTACAACATCATCCCGGCGCGGTTCACGATGGCGGTCTTTCCGGTGGTTTCGCGGCAAGCACACGAGGATCGCGCGGCGTTGGTGCGCTTTTACCGCCTGGGGATCAAGCTCCTGCTGACGATTGCGCTGCCCCTGGCCCTGGTGACGATGTTGGTGGCACGGGAGTTGGTGTTGGTGCTCGGATCGTCGGCGTATCTGCCGCACTCGCAGATCGCGCTCCAGATTATGATCTGGTCGATTCCGTTCGGGTGGCTCAACAGCCTGACGAATTACGTGCTCATCGCGCTGGACCGGCAGCGGTATTTGACCAAGGCTTACTTGATCGCGGTGGCTTTCAACGTGGGGGCGAACTTGGTCTTCATCCCGCGTTACGGCTATCCGGCCTCGGCGGTGATTACCATCCTTTCGGAGGCGGTGTTGCTGGTGCCGTTCGCCTGGGGCATCCATCAGGAGGTGGGCGCGGTGGGATGGTGGCGGATCATCCGCGTTCCGCTGCTGGCCGCCGTGACGGCGGGCGTCGTGGCGGCGGGCTTATTCCCGCTGAGCCGCTGGGGCGCGGCCTTAGGCGCGGCTTTGATCTACGCGCTCGTCTTGTGGCGGGCGGGATTGCTGACGGACGAAGAAGGGACATTGCTCAAGCCGATTTTACGGCGTAACTGAGGGAGGAAACGATGGAACTGACACAAATCGAGCAGTTGGTGCGCTGGTTGGACGAGGAACGCAAGCGCGACAAATTGCAGCTTTCGGCCTTGCAAGAGCGGGTGGAACAGCAAATGCAGGTCATTGAGTCGCAATCTGTGGAGATCGAGAATCTGCGGCAGGACTTACTGGCGGCGCAGAACGATCTGCGGCGTACAGAGCAGTATCAGGGGATGATCGAACATCTGAAGCGGGATTTCGCCTCGCAAATGGACGATCTCAACACCCGCTTGAACCGCCAACTCACGGAAAAAGTGCATATGCTCAACGCGCAGTTGAGCACGATGGGCGAGAAAGTCGGCGAGTTAGAGCAGAAAGTGCGGCAATTGCCGCAGTACGAGGAATCTTTGAAGTCCCGTGAGGCCGGGGAGATGCGTTTGCTGGCGCAACTGCAACAGCTTTCCAATGCTTACAATGACTTCGTCAAGCGCACGGAAGAGCAATTGCAGAACATAGTCTACATTGAAGAGCAGCGGCGGGCCGATGCGCGGCGCGTCACCACGCTGGAAGGGGAAGTGCCGCAACTGCGCAAATCCCACGAGAGCTTGTTGGCCAAGCTGGTGTGGCTGGAGGACAGTTTGCGCAAGCTCCCGCCGCGCATTGAAGATGCGGTGCGCATCGCTAAATCCTACGATCCCAAGATTGAGGAACTGCGGGTGGCCGACTTCCAGCGTGAGCAGCGGATGAAGCAATACGCGGAGCAAGCGGCTCTGGTTAATGCGGAAATGCAGCGGTTGGTGGAACAAACGCAGAAATACGCCTTGCTCTACGCGCAGAACAAGCAGGCCCTGGAGGATTTAGGGGCCTTTCGCGCCCGGCTGGACAAGCGACTGAACGAGATCGCGGAGATGCAGCGGCTCACGGAAGAGCGGCTCAAGCGGCAGTGGGAAACTTGGCAAGCCACCTTCACCCGCGATTGGCAGAAGCGCATGGTGACGGAGGAGGATCGCTGGCGGCGGCAGGACCTGGCTACTCAGGGGATTGAGCAACAGATTGACGAGATCGGGGAGCAGGTGAAGTTGTACTATCACGAGCTGGTCGGGTTGTGGGAAGAGCTGTTGGCGATGCCGGAACGGTGGCAAAAGTCGCTCCAAGGAGTGTGGACTCAGAACACGGAGACGCCCACGCAACGGCTCAAAGCCTTGCGTCGCTTTGCGGAGGAAAAACACAAGGAGCTGCTGTAAGTCTTGTCAACAGTGCGGAGCACGGCATAATAACGGGGTTTTGAGTCCCGCCTGGAGACGAGTGGCAAGTTGCGACGCATTTCGGAAGGGCATCGCAACTGTAGAAATCAGCCTTTAAGGATACGGAGCAATTGGAGTGTAGCAAACCTATGGCAAAACGTCGTTTGACAAAAGAAGTTTACCGCGTCTTGATTACGAAAGGACGCGCAAGAGAGCGTATGAAGAGCCGCACCGGCTTGAATTTGATACTGCGCCTGGTGGGCTTGACCGTGCTGGCGTCTATCATTGCGAGCGGGGTCGTTGCCGCTCTGGGGGTGGGCGTGGCGGCGGGAGCGTACTCCATGTTCACCAAAAACCTTCCCACTCCGGAGGAGGTGAAGGAGGCCAGCACGCAGAGCTTTGAAACAACCAAAATCTACGCCTGGGGGCCGGATAAGGACGGCGACGGGAAGCGCGATCCGGTGCTGATCTACGAGGTGATTGATCCCAATGCGGGAGACCGTAACTGGCTGCCGCTGGATCAAATCCCGCAGGACGTGATCAACGCCACCATTGCGATGGAGGATCAGGATTTCTGGACGAACCCCGGCTTTGACGCCACCGGTATCGCCCGCGCTTTTGTGAACAACTTGATGGGCAAGCGGATTCAGGGGGCTTCGTCCATCACGCAACAGATCGTGAAACGGTCGGTTTTTACGCCCAAGGAGCAAGCGCAGCGCAGTTACAGCCGCAAGATCAAGGAAATCCTCATCGCCACGGAGCTGACGCGCCGGTACAGCAAGCAGGAGATTTTGGAATGGTACTTGAACACCATCTTTTACGGGAATCTAGCTTACGGCATTGACTCTGCCGCGCGGGTGTACTTTGGCAAGTCGGCCCGCGACCTCACGCTTTCGGAGACGGCTACGCTGGTAGCGATTCCCCAATCCCCGATGATTAATCCCTTTGACGACCCGGAAGAAGCCCTCAAGCGGCGTGATATTGCCCTGGATCGGATGGTGGTGGAAGGATACATCACCTCGGCGCAGGCGGAGGCCGCGAAACGCGAGGTGTGGCATCTGGCGCACACGCAAAAGCGGTTCGACATCAAGGCCCCGCACTTTGCGATGTACGTCCGGCGGCGGCTGGAGCAGATGTTTAGCCCGGAGATGGTGGCGCGGGGCGGGCTGCGGGTCTACACGACGCTGGATTTGGACCTTAACGACGAGGCGCAATGCGCGGTCACGACGTACTTGCGCATCCTGAGCGGCGAGGACCCGGCCACGGTGATCCCGGAGATGACGGCGCAGGGCTGTCAAGCAGCGCAGTATCTGCCGGATGTGCCTGCGCGGCGCATCGGGCAGGACTTTAACGCCAAAAACGCGGCGGTGATGGTGCTGCGTCCCACCACCGGCGAGATTCTGGCGATGGTCGGCAGTGCCGATTACTGGAACAAGGACATCGACGGCAAATTCAACGTGGCGGTGGACGGGCTGCGACAGCCGGGGTCTTCGTTCAAGCCTTTCACCTACGTGACTTTCTTGGCGCAAGGCCATAACGCGGCGCACATGTTCTTGGATGTGCGCCGGGCGTTCAATCAAGGAGAAGGATTGCCGCCCTACGTGCCGGAAAATTACACCCGCACTTACCACGGCCCGGTCAGCTTGCGCAACGCGCTGGCGCAATCGTTGAACATCCCGGCGGTGGAGGCGATGTCCATCGCCGGCATCGGCAACGTGATCCGCACGGCGCACGAGATGGGGATCACCACCCTTGATCAAAGCCTGGATCACTACGGACTCAGCTTGACGCTGGGGGGCGGGGAAGTGCATCTCATTGATATGGTGTACGCCTACAGCGTCTTTGATAACAACGGCACGATGTACGGGCGACCGGTGCCCGAATCTGAGCGGCGTCCCGGCTTCCGCGAGCTTGATCCGGTGGCGATCTTGCGGGTGGAGGATCGCGACGGCAAGGTGCTCTACGAATACGACCGCCCCCAGGCAAAGCAAATCCTTGATCCGCGCCTAGCGTACCTGATCACCAACATCCTCTCCGACCGGCGGGCACGCTGGCCCGCTTTCGGGACGCCCAACGCGCTGGAGCTTTCCAATGATCGCCCCGCCGCCGCCAAAACCGGCAGCACCAACAACTTCACCGACAACTGGACGATTGGCTACACGCCGCAACTGGTCACCGGGGTGTGGATGGGCAACACTAACCCGCAGGATTACATGAAGAATCTCCCCGGCTCTTACGGCGCGGCGTACATCTGGCACGCGGTAATGGAGTACGCCTTGCGCGATCAACCGATTGTGCCGTTTACGCGCCCGGAGGGGCTGAAGGAAGTGACCGTCTGCGCCATCTCCGGCAAGCTCCCCAACGGGAATTGCCGCACCAAGACCGAGTTGATGATCCCCGGCACCGAGCCGAAGGAGAAGGACACGATGTTCCAGACCTTCTTGGTGAACAAGGAGACCGGCAATCTGGCCACGATCTACACGCCGCCGGAGCTGGTGGAGCAGCGCGTGTACATGGTGCTGCCGCCGGAGGCGCAAGATTGGGTCAACAGCCTGCCGGAGGACAAACGTCCGCCCGTGCCGCCCTCCCAGTACGACACGATCTACGGGCCGAACCAGTCCCAAGCCGAAGTGGCGATCATCTCGCCGACGGCCTACTCTTACGTGACCGGCGTGGTGCCGATCATCGGCAACGCACGCGGTGGGAACTTTGCCTTCTATCGCCTGGTCTTCGGCAAGGGCATGAACCCCACTCAGTGGTCGCAGATCGGGCCGGACCACGGCAATCAAGTGGATCACAACGTGTTGGAGAATTTCGACACCACCGGCCTGGAGAGCGGCTTGTACACGCTGCAATTGCAGGTGGTGGGGCAAGATCAGCAAGTGCGCCAGGTGGCGATTCAGCTCACCGTGGATCACAATCCGCCGAAAGTCGCGCTCACCTATCCGCCGGAAGGATCGGAGTACAAGTACGGGTTCGACGAATGGGTCAACATCAACGCCGAGGTGCAGGATGATTACGCCATCGCGCGGGTGGAGTTCTACCAGAACGACGATCCTGAGCCGTTCAAGGTGCGCACCGTCGCCCCGTTCAACGTCAACTGGACGTTGAAGCCGCCCGGCAACTACAGTTTCCGCATCGTTGTCTACGACGCGGCAGGCAACAAGGCCGAAGCCGGCCCGGTGCATATCAAGGTCATTCCCAAATGATGGGATAGTCCTCCGCCCCGATTCCCCGAACGAGAATCGGGGCGGTTTACTTTCCCGAAAAAATGGCATTTGTCGCATACGATGGTCTAAATTACACAGCCGCCAACCGGCCTTCGGTGGTAAAATATGGTACTTTTCATGGCCTTACGCGGGAGCGTTGTCGTTCCCGCATAAACCAAATTTATTCCAAGGAGAGTTTAGTATGGCTGAAGAGAAAAATCCCTTTGAGATGGCTCAGGCGCAATTCGATCACGTTGCCGAGCAGATGAACCTGGAACCATCCGTGCGCAACATGCTGCGCTGGCCGATGCGTGAATTCCGCTTCCAAATCCCCGTGCGGATGGATGACGGCTCGATCGAGGTCTTCTTTGGTTTCCGGGTGCAGCACAATGACGCTCGCGGTCCGGCCAAAGGCGGCATCCGCTTCGCGGCCAACGAGACGTTGGACACGGTTCGCGCTCTGGCGACCTGGATGACGTGGAAATGCGCCGTGGCCGACATCCCGCTGGGCGGCGGGAAGGGCGGCGTGGTGGTTGATCCGGCGTCTCTGACCACCGGGGAAAAGGAACGCCTGTGCCGGGGGTGGATCGACGCGGTGTGGAAGGTCATCGGGCCGCGCAACGACGTCCCCGCGCCGGATGTGGGCACGACCCCGCAGATGATGGGCTGGATGATGGACGAGTACTCCAAGTTGAAGGGGGAATACACCCCCGGCGTGATCACCGGCAAGCCGGTGGGCAGCGGCGGCTCGCTGGGACGCACGGCGGCCACCGGCTTCGGCGTGGTGATTCACATCCGCGAGGCGATGAAGCACCTCAAGATGCCCTCCGCCGGAAAGACCGCTTCCATCCAAGGATTCGGGAACGTGGCGCAGTACGCGGCGATCAACTTCATTGAAATGCTGCAAGGCAAGGTGATCAGCGTGTCCAGTTGGGATCGCACGGATCGTTGTGCGTACACCTTCACCAAGGAAGACGGGATTGACCCTTACTTCTTGCAAAGCATCACCGATCAATACGGCACGATTGACAAGGAAGAGGCGGCGGCAGCCGGTTACAAGGTGGAAGACGGCGACGCCTGGCTCAAGAAGGATGTGGACGTGTTGATTCCGGCGGCCCGCGAAGGCGTGATCACCGAGGACAATGTGGAGCAGATCAGCGAGCAAGTGGCCATTCTGGCCGAGGGCGCGAACGGCCCCACCACGCTAGAAGCGGATGCTGTGCTCAAGAAGCGCGGCGTGTTCTTGATCCCGGACTTCCTCTGCAACTCCGGCGGCGTCACCTGCTCGTACTTTGAGCAAGTGCAGAACGATATGAACTATTACTGGTCTGAGGAGGAAGTGCTCTCCAAGCTCGACCAGAAGATGAGCAAAGCGTTCAAGGCCGTGCTGCAAATGTCGTTGGAGAAGAATCTCTTCATGCGTGACGCGGCGTACTGGGTCGCCATCGCCAGCGTTGAGCGGGCGATGCGCTTGCGCGGTTGGCTGTAGACTGCGGTAATTTCCTCAAGCCCCCGGTTATCACGCCGGGGGCTTTTTTGATCTGCCTGGCTACGCTAACGGTTTGAAGGCCAGCAGATAGTTCAAGATCACCGCCCCGCGATAGCCACGGGCGTGTGCTCCCCCCAGCGTGTGCGCCCCGGCGTCAAATGGCCGACGGTACACCAGAAACGGGTAACGTCCCCCCGGCGAGACGATCTCCACTTGCGTCTCCGGCAGCAACTCAAAGGAACGCAGCCAGCGGGGCAGGGACGTCGCTTGCGCCTGGTAGATGACATAGACCTCGGCGGGGCGGTTGAGTGTGAAGCGCAGCAGAGCTTCCGCCTCGGAATCGTAATCCAGGTCTGCCGGCCGGATGGCGTGCAGTCCGCTGAGCAGCAGGGGCAGCGCGACGATCTCGTAGGGTCGGTCGGTGTAAGCCTGCCGGTGCGAGCGCAGGATCGTGGGGCGATACTCCCGCCCGCTCGCAGCTTGAACTGCGGCCAACGGGCTTTCGTAGCGCGAGGCGTAGGCCGGACGGCGGCCTCCATCTCGCTGCGCGACGACGGCCATACCGCCCACCACGGAGGTCAAGGGATCCATTTGGCGGATCTTGTCTCGCCCGAAGATCGCTTCCAATTGCTGCACGAAGGCCGGGACCAGCGACGAGCCTCCCGTGCGCAACACGCTGTTGATGTGCGCCGGGCGCATCCCGGCATCGTCCAGCACTCGCCGTACCTCGCCCGCCACCATGGACACCTCCGGGGCGATCATCTGCTCAAAGTTGCGCCGCAAGACGCGCTCGTGGATGTGGATGTGCTGATACTCAAAATCCAGGCGGGCCAGCAGGCTGTCGGTGAGGGACTTTTTGGCCCGTTCGATTTCGCGGAACAACTGGAAGCCCACATTCTGCGTGACCAATGTTTCCAGTGCCCGCATCGCGGCGGGATGGGTGCTTGTTTTTTGGAAAGTGCGGATGCGTTCCAGGGGCATGGGGCGGGAAAGATCGGGCATTGTCTGCCACGTGTGGAGCAAATCCAGGTAATCCGGCGGAAATTCCCGTTCCCCGTCCACCAATGAGCCTGCTCCGAAATACTTGAGCAGGGAGCGCATCAAACGGCGGTCCAGGTCATCGCCGCCCAGCAGCACGCCGCGCGAGGCCAAAACCTGGGGCGGGGCATTGCCGCCCACCTCGGCTATCGTCAGGTCCAGCGTCCCGCCGCCGAAGTCGAAGACCAACACATGCTCGCGCCGGGGCAAGTTTCGGTGATAGAGGTGTGCGGCTGCGATTGGCTCTAGCTGAAAGGTGATGTCCGTGAATCCGGCGAAGCGGGCCGCGCGGTACAGAATCTCCTCCGCCCGCTCATCCACCGCCGGGTCTTTGCTGAATCGTACCGGACGCCCCAACACCACTTGCGTGCATGGATCGTCAAACTGACGGCTCGCCTGTTCCCGCATTGTCCGCAGAATCAGCGCGATCAGCTCATCCAGCGGATAGTACCGCTCAAAGATCGTTGTCCCCTCATAGCGCGGGTCGCGCAGCACGGTCTTGATTGATTGCAACAGTCGGCCCTTCGCGGCAATGTCGGTGATGATGTTGACATCATGCCAGTAGTGGATCGGGCTGGACCCGGTCCCGGCGACGATTATCTCTATCGCGCCGATGTCCCGTTTCGCCCACACAATCCGCCGCCCCGTTTCCCGCTCCAGGTACTCGTGCGCGGCTGCCGTGCCCAAGCGCGTTTGATACCGGCGGTCAATCCAGATCAGCGAGGGCAGGACGTAAGGATTTTCATTCTGCGGGTCCAGCTCCACCGGCTGCAAAGTGCGGCCATCGTAGTACGCCACCGCAGAATTGGTGGTCCCAAAGTCAATTCCAATGCGCATACGGGTCTCCAAAAGAAAGATGACGGCATGCGCCGTCATCTGTGGAAATAGGAGGTTCGAAATGACCCTCGTGCTACTGCGTTACACGCTTCCTAAACGGTTGATTACGGTAGCGGATGGTCTTGGGCATACGCTTTCAGGTCTTTGATGATCGCCTCACGCCTTTCGGAGAGCGAGCCTAAGACGCCGTTGATAAATCGCGGGGAGCTATCGCCGCCGAAGGTTTTGGCCAATTCCACCGCCTCGTTGATCGCCGCGCTGACCGGCACATCTCCCAACGTGAACTCGTACAGCGCGATGCGCAGTAAGTTGCGGTCAATGATCGCGATCTGATCCAAGGGCCATTCGGAGGCCTGGGATTGGATGTGCTCGTCCAGTCGCTCGCGGAGTTGCACCACGTGTCGCACCACCTCGCGGCTGTAATCTTGCCCTCGCTTGGTGAGCCGCTCATTGTCGGCGAAGCGATGTTCCAGCACCACGCCTATCGGGTGACCGGCGCAGTCAATTTCAAACAACGCTTGCAGGGCAATCCGGCGGGCGAGATGTCGTTCCCCTTTCATTGTGCCTCACTTTTCAGGCGAATCTTTTTGCGGGTAGATCACGTCCTCAATGTGAACGTGGCAGGCCGCAACCGGCATACCGATCATATTCTGGATCGCGCGGGTGACTTCATACTGCACTTTGCGCCCTAGTTTGAGCAAGCTCTGATCCGGGGCGGCCATAATGTGGAGGTCAACGGTCACTTGGCCGTTCTCCACGATGAGGCTGACCGGTTTGCCGCTGAAAAACTCTCCCACGGCATCCCGCTCCATCTGCACCACGCCGGGCACTTCCATTGCGGAATGCCAGGCGATAACTTCCAATACATCTGGTTCTGCTGTCACTTCTCCAGGGATCGTGGCCGATTCTTCCATCATAAAAGGTGCTCCTTAATTACATACTCAGCCCGCCGTCCACGGGCAGGACTATGCCGGTGATGTACGATGCTTCCTCGGAAGCCAGAAAGGCGACCGTGTGGGCTACATCTTCCGCCGTGCCAAACCGCCCCAGGGGGATTTGCTGCTTCAGTTGGGCGCGGAAGTCGTCTTCAAGGGCGGCGGTCAGCTCGGTGGGGATGAATCCCGGCGCAACGGCGTTGACGGTGATGCCTCGGCCTCCCAGCTCACGGGCCAAGCTCTTCGTCAGGCCGATGACCCCGGCCTTGGAGGCGGCGTAATTCGCTTGCCCCGCCGGCCCCATCAACCCCGAAACGGAGCTGATGTTGATGATCCGCCCGTGCCGCTGACGCATCATCGGGCGCACGGCGGCCTTGGTGACGTTGTACACCCCTTTGAGGTTGACCCGCAATACCGCGTCCCAATCATCCTCGCGCAGGCGCAGCAACAGCGCGTCGCGCACGATGCCGGCGTTGTTCACCAGGATGTCCAGCCCGCCCAGCGTGCGGATCGTTTCCTTGACCAAGCGTGCGGCTTGTGCAAAGTCCCCCACATCCGCTTGGATGGCGATGGCGCGGCGGCCCAAGGCTTCAATCTCGGCGACCACTGCTTGCGCCGCTTGATCGTGCTGCACGTAGTTCACGGCTACCGCGGCCCCGCGTCGCGCCAGCTCCAGCGCGATGGCGCGGCCAATGCCCCGTGACCCTCCGGTGACCAAGGCAACCTGTCCGCTCATAGTTCGCTCCCTCAATCCAGACTCTCGATGGCGACGTTTTTGAGTGTGCGGCGCACCAGCCCGCTCAAGACGTGCTTGGGGCCGAGTTCCACAAAGCGGGTGACGCCCTGCGCTGCCATCCACAGCAGGCTTTCGCGCCACCGCACCCGTGAAGTTAGCTGCCGCAGCAGAGCCTGGCGGATCTCATCCGGCCGGGTGACGGCGTTCGCGGTGGCGTTCATCACCACCGGGGTTTGTGGGGCGCGTAAGGGCACGCTGTTCAGTGCCTCGGCGAAGTCCGCTTGAGTTTCGGCCATCAAAGGGCTGTGCGGGGCCACGCTGATCGGCAGCCGTCTCATCCGCCGAATGCCCATCTCGCGGGCCAACTCGGCGGCGGCGTCCAGCGCGGCCATCGCCCCGGAGATCACCACTTGGCCGGGGCAGTTGTCGTTGGCGACGACCAGCGGGGTGCTGCTGCGTTGCGCCGCCTCGGCGCAGAGGGCTTCCGCTTGCTCTAGCGTCGCCCCCAGCAGCACGGCCATGCCGCCCGGCGCGCGCTCTCCCGCCTGGGCCATCAGTTGGCCGCGACGGGCGATCAGGCGCAAGCCGGCCTCAAAATCCAGCGCGCCGGCGGCTACCAGCGCGGCAAATTCCCCCGCGCTGTGCCCGGCGATGAAATCCGGCGGCGTTGCGAGCGTTGGCTGTACCGCCGCCCAGGACATCAGCGATGCTACGAAGATCGCCGGTTGCGTGAACTCGGTTTGGTTGAGTTGCTCCGCCGGGCCCTCAAAGCACAAGCGGCTGAGGGAAAATCCCAACAGGGCCTCCGCCCGCTCACACAACGTCCGGGCCTCTTGAGAGGCCCGGAACCAACGTTCGCCCATCGGGACATATTGTGATCCCTGTCCAGGGAAAAGGTATGCGCTGCTCATCCCTGGGGCAACCTGAGCTACTTCTTCTCGATTTCGAGAATCTGACGGCCTCGGTAACGCCCACAGTTGGGGCATACGTGATACGGCAACACCAACTCGCCACACTCACATACAACATATTGGCGCAGGGCGGCCAGTTTGAAGGTCTGCGCCCGGCGGCGGTCACGGCGACCGCGTGGAATTCGTCTCTTTGGAACTGCTGGCATCTCAAATACTCCCTTTCATCCTTGTATTTTTGCGCTTTTGCACTCTTGAGTGGCGCAAGATGTGCCGCATTATACGAAAAATCAGGCGTGTGTCAACGTGGGGCGGAGCAATTATCTCCCGTCTGTGGTACACTTTGAACCATGATTCACTATCTCAATGCTTCAGGGAGGCATACATGGCTAAAATTGAAGTAAGTCCTGGAATCTACTGGATTGGGGTCAATGATCGCACCACCGATCTGTTTGAAGGCTTGTGGCCGATCACGCAGGAAGGCGTCTCATACAACGCTTACGTGATCGCCGACGAGAAAAAGGTGCTCATTGACATGGCGAAGGACCTCAAGGGCGATGCGCTGTTGGATCAGATCGCCGAGGTGGTCGATCCGGCGTCGCTGGATTACATCGTGATCAATCACATGGAGCCGGATCACACCGGCGTGGTGCGCACGATGCGCCGCATCGCGCCCCAAGTGCAATTCCTGTGTACCAAGCGGGCTAAGTCGATGCTGGAGAACTACTACCGCATCACCGATGGAATTCACGTAGTCAAGCACGGCGAGGTGCTGAACTTGGGGTCGCACCAACTGAAGTTCTACATCACGCCCATGGTGCATTGGCCGGAGACGATGATGACGCTGGAAACGACCGGCGGCGTGCTCTTCTCCTGCGATGCTTTCGGCGGATACGGCGCGTTGCAAGGCGCGATCTTTGATGAAGATTACGAGGATTTGAGCTTCTACGAGCGGGAGGCGTTGCGTTACTACGCCAACATCGTGGCCTTGTTCCCCAAGGCTGTGCTCAAGGCCATTGACAAGCTGGCCGATGCCCCGATCAAAGTTGTTGCGCCTTCCCACGGGCTGGTGTGGCGGAAGGACCCGCAGCGCATCGTCAATCTCTACACCAAGTGGGCCAAGTGTGCGCTGGGCGAGCTGGAGCCGGGCGTCACGCTGCTGTACGCGACGATGTACGGCAACACGGAGAAGATGGTGGAGGCCGTGGCGCACGGCGTGGCGCGTGCCGGGGTGCCGGTGGATGTTTTTGATGTGCGGCATACGCACGTGAGCTACATCCTGCCCTCGGTCTACACGCGGCGCGGCGTGTTGATCGGTGCTCCGACGTATGAAGGGGAACTGTTCCCGCCGATGGCGCACGTGCTGGATATGATCCTCCGCAAGCGCATTCAGGGGCGTGATGTGGCCTACTTCGGGAGCTACGGTTGGAGCGGCGGCGCACGGCGGGAGATCGCCACGCTGGTGGAAAAGCTCCAATGGCATCTCTTCCAAAGCTGGGAGTTCCTGGGCGGGGCTTCTGCCGACAAACTGGTGCAGGCGGAAGAGTTGGGGTATCGCTTCGCGCAATCGCTCAAGTAGCGGCGGCGCGATTTTTCCGGGTGATGCGCCCGTGCTCCAAAACCAGGACCACGTCCGCTTGCTGCACGGTGCCGGGGCGATGGGCGATCACCAGGACGGTGCGCCCGCTGAGCAGACGCGCGAGCGCGGCTTGCAAGTGGGCCTCGTTGTCCGGGTCGAGCCGTGAAGTCGGCTCGTCCAGCAGCAACAGCGGCGCATCCTTGAGGAACGCTCGCGCCAGGGCCAGCCGTTGCGCTTGCCCGCCGCTGAGCGTGATCCCGCGCTCGCCGAGTATGGTTTGATAGCCCTGCGGCAAGCGTCGGAGCACTTCGTCAAAGTGCGCCTGACGCACGGCCCGCTCCAGCTCCTCCGATGAGGCCTGCGGGCGGGCCAGCCGCAGATTGGCGGCAATCGTCCCTTGGAACAGGGTGGGCCGCTGCGGCACCCAGGCCAGATAGCGCACCCATTCCGCCGCCGGAATTTCCGCCAGCGGATGGCCATCCACCAGGATGCGCCCGCTCTGCGGCGTGACGAAGCGCAGCAGCAACGCCAGCACCGTGCTCTTGCCCGCGCCGCTCGGCCCCACCAAAGCCACCCGCTGACCGGCCCGCAGCGTGAAGCTCACGTCTCGCAGGGCCGGTTGATCGCTGCCGGGG
>WFQZ01000248.1 GCA_015486785.1 Thermoflexales bacterium | reverse complement strand
GTCGTGGGTTGACTGGTGGGCGTCATCGTGGGGATCGTCCAGTTGCCCAAGGCTTGCTGCGGCGTCGCCCAGGCCATCGGCAGGGCCGCCAGCAGCATCAGGCCGCTGAGTAACAACAGTTTCCCTAATGCGTGTTTCACTTTGTACCTCCGTTACTGTACTTTATCCGTGACATCGTCGAAATTGTACGGCGTATCCCACAAGGAAAAGTAGACTCGGTCGGGAAGCAGCGGATACTTTTCCCCCAGGTACTGATCCAGCACCACGCGGAACGAGTTGACCGGCGTGATGCTGGGGTAAAGCATCTGGTAGTCCTGATCGGGGAAGTAGTAGGCGTTGAGGTTGGACATCCGCTCCTGGACGTTGGAATTGGCTTCGCTGTTCCAATCCAGCATCGAGCCGGAGCCGTGATCGCCCTGGATGATGATGATCGGCGGACGTGACGAGCGGGCCAGAATTTCGGGGATGATCTTTTCCAGCTCGTGGTTGACGAATTGCACTTGCCCGCGATACCCTTCAATGTACTCCTCGCGCGTGCCGCCGGCATCCCGAAAGTGGCTGGCGTCGCCGAGCAGATATTCCCGGTGGATGATGCGCGGATTCCCGTCCTTATCGAAGACAAACGGCGGGTGCGGCGAGATCACGTGCGCAAAGGTGAACGTCGGCCCGGCAATGTCGGCTATCTGCGGGAGTTGGTCAAAGACGTACCGAATCCGGGCGCGGTGTTGGATGTACGGCAGTTGATGCAGGAACACCGCCAAGGCCGTGTTGTTGATCAACTGCGTATCAAACAGCCCCAAAGTCCACGTGCCGACGCGGTACTCATCGGCCTGCTTGAACTCCGTGAAATCGTAGCCGGTGGGGAAGGCCACGATCTTGTACCCGCGATGGTGCAAGTATTGCATCAGTCGGTTGTGGATCACCATCGTGTAAAGCGGCCTGCGGTTGTCGTAGGTGGCCTTCTCGCTGCCGAGGTACTTGTCCACCCAGTCGTTGAGATACATCATATTGAGCGAGGAGGACAAAGAAAGTGCCGTCTGGTCGTAGTTGGAATGGGCGTCCTCGGCCACGTAGAACCCTTGCTGTTGGAGGAAGTTGAGGAACTCAGAGTTGTCGTAGTTGAAAAGCTGCTTGAGGATGTCTTGCCGTGCGTAGCCGTCCACGATGATGTAGTAGATGTCGGGCGCGTCCGGCGCAGGTTGCAAGTCTGCTTCGGCCTGATCCTCGTTCTGGAGCATCTGCATCCACGCGGTGATGAGCGTCTTGGCCCGCCCGTTGTTGCGCGAAAGCAAAAAACCGTTCGTGAACAGGCTGAGGGCGATCAGGATCACGGCCAGCCAGTTGAGGAACTGCGTGACCTGACTCAAATCCTGCTTCAGCTTGGTGAGCAGTGACCAGAACCAGGCCAGCAAGGCCAGCTCCAGCCCCAGCACGATCAGCATCCACACTTGTGAATTGAGCATCGTGATCGCCAGCCCCTGGGAAACCAGCCCCGCGCCCTTGAGCATCGCCAGCAGGCTCAGGCGGATGATGGTATAGGAGAAGAACAACAGCGTGAAAAACGAGGTGAACAGCGCGGATTTGAAGATATTTTTCAAGCCCCACTGCCCGATGACCCACACGCCGACGGTCAGCAGCACCGATAGCACGGTGGGAATGAAGGTGACGTTAAACTGCACTTTGTCCACGTTGCTGAAGTACAGCGACAGGATCGGCAGCCACGCGAACAACAGCGGATAGAAGATGCGGGATTGGATAGCTCGTTTCATTTTGCCTCCATCAGATACAAAGTGCGCTCCGTTTCGGGGATGGATTCCCCGGCGCGGATCGTGAATGCGGTAGCAAACGCCCGCTCAAAATCTTCCTGGGTGTAGTGCGGGAAGATGTCTTCGCGGCTGGCAAGCAACTTTTGTACCTGGGAGTCGCGCTTAGGAACAAACTCAATGATCAAGAACCGCCCCGTCTGCCGGAAGAAGCGGGCGAGCTTGGGCAGCGGCAGGTTGTTGGAGATCGCCAGATGGTGGATCAGAGCCAGGGCTAACGTCACATCCGCCGGAGCGCGATCCAACAAGGACGCCCGCTCTGTGTGTGCCCAACCCAGTGCCGGGCTGGGATTCGTGAGATCAACCAGCAGCGGCAGGATGCGCGTTTCCCCTTGAGCGCGGAGGGCGCGGTAATGCTTCTCCACGGCGGCGGGATCAATGTCCCAACTGATGGTCAACAGCCCCTGCTCTGCGGCCACGCGGCTGAACACGCCGGTATTTGCGCCCAAATCCCACGCCAAGCGCGGGCGCGGGTTGATCTGAGCCAGGAACGCCGCCACCAGCTCTCGCTTGGCCTGGAACGCGGCATCGCTGTAATTGGTGATCTCGTAGTAACTTTCCCACTCCGTTCCCTGCGGCTGCCATTTGAGCTTGCGCACCGTGCCGCTCAGATTGTCCATCAGCCCCAGGAATGCCGTGCGGCTCATCTTGCGCGGCGGACGCGCTGCCTGGATCGCCTCGCCGGCGTAGCGGCGTTGCGCCTTGGCGTGCCAATGAATGTGCGTCGCCAGCGCGAAATTGAGGCGCGTGCGGGCCGGCAGCAAGCGGCTCGTCAAATCCAGCGGAATCCCGTCCAGATGCACGCGCAGCAACTCGCTCAAACGCACATCCACGTAGCTCATCAAAGCCAGCGGCGCGAGGAAGTGTTGGCAGAACTGCCGGTAAGCGACCCACGGCTCTCCCTCGCGGTACGTTTCAAAGGAAAGCGTATCAATGAGCACCGGACGGCCTTCCCAAAACTGCACATTGTACGCGCTGGCATCCTTGAGCACCATCCCCGCCTCCAAGGCCCGCTGCTGCACCCGTAACGTCAGCAACGCCGCATCCTGGAGCTGGCTGAAGCTCCACTCGTAGGGATGGGAGATGAACGGCACTTGGGTCGGACGCAGCACCTTGTACGCTTCCCCGGTCACGGCCAGCGAGAGACTCACTTCCTTGTGCGGGATGAGCAGCCCCTTGTTCACCAGGGACTCATACAGCCCGGACTCCATCAACCGCTCGTAGTGTTCCCGGTACTGGCGGTTGACCTGGCGGTACAACTGACCTTCGCGGCGGAACATAAAGCCGTTCGGGTCGCGGAACGATCCCGCTACGTGCTGCGGCTCAGGCTTCGTGCTGTTGGTCATCTGACTCTTTGCCGAACAGACCCTTGAAGAACTGCACGATGTGATTCCACTGCGTTTTGATCACAAACGCCGCCCCCAGCAGCCCGGCCACCAGCAATTGGATGATGTAACTGCCCGTGCCGGGGTCCAGATAGGCATACGTGTACGGCGGAAATACGAAACTGATCACCAATACGCCGAGGATAATTTCCAAGATATTTTTGCGAGACATAATCCCTCCTTTCGCAATTAGTTAAACGTTGGAACTGCTCGCCGCGAGGGGCGCGGGTCGCCGAGCCTGCGCTTAGCGGTGGGAAAAAGTCCTCAAGCTGAGCAATTACCGCAGTTATTATACCAGCAGCAAGGCGACCGCAGCACGGCGACCTACATCTCCTGCTCGTCCACCAACGCTCGCAGGGCCACCGTGACCCGACGAGGGCGGGCGGTCAGCAGCCCCAGCCCCTCCCACTCCTGCGCCAGCCGCGATAGCTCGCGCCGAGAGATGCGTCCCTCCGCTGCCTCG
>WFQZ01000247.1 GCA_015486785.1 Thermoflexales bacterium | reverse complement strand
GGCAAGTGCCCCCTAGAGTTGGCCGGTTATGACATCAGCCGGGTACCGATGGCTTCTCTTTGCGCCGGTCTGAGCGTCGCCTGGCCTTTGAAGACACCCCAGAATTATGTCCCAAACTCGTGACGCTCTCACCGAACCACTCGCTCACGTGCGGCGATTGGGTTATAATCTCAAGAAGCTGGCGCAGTTTTCATCTGAAATCCTTAAGGAGGCTACAGTATGAGTCTGAAAGATGAGATCGCCGAGCAACCGGACGTTTTGAACCGCTTGCTCACCGAACAATGGCCGCGCGTACAGGAGATCGCCGCCGCACTCAAGACACAGTCGTTTGACTACGTATTTTTGGCCGCGCGGGGGACTTCGGATCACGCCGGGCTTTACGCCAAGTACCTGTGGGGATCGGTCAACCATTTGCCCATCGCCCTGGCCGCCCCCTCACTCTTCAGCCGCTACGGGACGCCGCCGAGTCTCGCCCGCGCCCTGGTGATCGGCATCTCGCAATCCGGGCAATCGCCGGACATCGTCAGCGTGATCGCCGTGGGGCATCGGCAGGGCCGCCCGACACTGGCGATCACCAACAAGCCGGACTCTCCCCTGGGACAAGCGGCCAAGTGGGTGGTGGACATCGCCGCCGGAGCAGAACGGGCGGTAGCCGCCACCAAAACTTACACCGCGCAGTTGATGGCCGTGGCCTTGCTCTCCGTGGCCCTGGCCGACGATGCCGACCGCTACGCCGCTTTGCGCCAGACTCCGGAATGGGTCGCCCAGGTGTTGGCCTATGACGAAACAATCCGCCAGATCGCCGAGCGATACCGCTATATGGAGCAGTGCGTGGTCATCGGGCGCGGCTTCAACTACGCCACCGCCTTTGAATGGTCGCTCAAGCTCAAGGAGCTGGCTTACGTGGTCTCCGAACCTTATTCGTCGGCGGATTTCCAACACGGGCCGATAGCCGTTGTCTCGCAAGGCTTCCCCGTCTTCGCCGTGGTGCCCGATGGCGCGGTCTTTGACGACCAACTGGCGTTGCTGCAACGGCTCAAGCACGACCACCACGTCGAGTTGCTGGTGATCTCCGACCGGCGAGAGGCCCTTGACCTGGCCGATACGCCCATCCCGCTGCCCGCCGGCATCCCCGAATGGATCACGCCGCTGGTGGACATCGTGCCGGCGCAATTATTCTGCTACTACTTGACCCGCGCTAAAGGATTCGATACAGAATCTCCGCGCGGCTTGCACAAAGTAACCAAAACTCAATAGGAGCTTATATGACACCCGCCTCAGACCCACCTTTTGATCATTTCGGATTGTTGGCCCCGCTGTACGAGCGGATCATCCGCCAGCCGGATGCGCCGGTGCTGTTGCAGTTGCTTGAGCCGCAGCCGGATGACCTGTTGTTGGATATTGGCGGCGGCACAGGGCGCGTTTCGCAGCACTTCCGCGAATACGTGCGCCGCGTGCATATCGTGGATATTTCGGAAGGGATGTTGCGTCAAGCACAGGCCAAAGGCGACTTGTGTACCGAACTCGGCGCATCGGAGCGGCTGCCGTTTCGTGATGGAGCGTTCCAGCGCATCATCGCCGTGGATAGTTTTCATCACTTCCGCCGCCACGCGCAAGTAGCCCGCGAACTGTTGCGCGTGCTGGCCCCCGGCGGGCGGCTGGTGATCGAAGAGCCGGACATCCGCCTGTTCCACGTCAAGCTCATCGCGCTGATGGAAACGGTCACGCTGATGCGCAGCCATTTTTACAAGCCGGATGAGCTGGAGCGGTTCTTCACCGCTCCCGGCTACAAGCTCACCCGGCACGAGGGTCAAGCCCTCAATTTCTGGATTGTGATCGACCGCGAAAAATAAGCGGCGGCTGAATCTATTTTCTGTTAAGGAGCGAGCAATGACCAATCAACTAGAGTATTTCTTCAAACCCCAAGGGGTCGCCGTGATCGGCGCGAGTTCCGATCCGGCCAAGTTGAGCCACGGCGTGGTACGCAACCTGAAGGAACACGGGTACACCGGGCCCATCTATCCGGTCAACCCCAAGGGCGGCGAGATTCTGGGCTTGCCGGTCTATCCTTCCATCAAGGAAGTGCCCGATCCCATTGAGTTGGCCGTGATTATGATCCCCGCGCCCTACGTCCCCGCCGCAATGGAGGATTGCGGTCGGCGAGGCGTTAAAGCCGTGATCGTCATCACCGGGGGATTCAAAGAGGCCGGGGCGGACGGCGCAGCCTTGGAGCAACAGGTCAAGGCCATCGCCGACCGGTACAACATTCGGATGATCGGCCCGAACTGCGTCGGCGTGGTGGATACGCACTTGCCGTTGGATACAACCTTCATCTCTATGATGCCCGATGCCGGGCACGTGGCCTTCGTCTCGCACTCCGGGGCCATCTGCGGCGGGAGCATCGACTGGGCCGTGAGCGTGGGATTCGGCTACAGCCGCATCGCCAGCCTGGGCAATCAAGTGGACGTGGACATCGCCGACGGCATTCGTATGATGGACGCCGATCCGCACACCCGCGTCATCAGCATCTACGCCGAAGGGCTGCCGGATGGGCGGCGATTCGTGGACGCGGCAGCAGAGGTATTCCGCCGCAAGCCCATCGTGATGCTCAAATCGGGGCTAACGTCCGCCGGAACGAGGGCCGTAGCCTCGCACACCGGCGCGTTAGCCGGCAGCGAGAAGGCCTACCGCGCCGCCTGTCACCGCGCGGGCGTGCTGATGGTCAATTCCCTCCAGGAGCAAAACGACATCGCCATCGCGCTGGCCACGCAACCGCTGCCCCAAGGCAACCGCGTGGTGCTGCTCACGAATGCCGGGGGGCCGGCGGCACTGGCCGCCGACGAGATGGGACGGCGCGGCCTGGTGATGGCCGACTTGAGCGAGGAGACCAAGGCCGCCTTGCGCGAGGTCACGCCGCGCTATTCCCAGTTGGGCAATCCGGTGGATATGCTGGGCGGGCCGCGTGCGGAGATGTTCTCCGCCGCGCTGGACATTCTGGCCCGCGATCCGAGCGTGGATATGATGATGGCGATCTTCGTGCCCCAGGCGATCACTCCGGTGGACGAGGTGGCGCGGAACATCGTAGCGGCGGCGCAGCGGACGGATAAGCCGGTGGTGGCCTGCCTTGTCGGCGGCGCGAGCCTGCCGGAGGCGATCCAAATCCTCAACCGCAACGGCGTGCCCTTCTACCAAGACCCCAACCGTGCCGGGCGGGCTTTGGCGGCTCTGCTGGAGTATCGACACCTGCGCGAGCGGCCTGATCTCACGCCCACGCCGGTGCCGGACGTGGATCGCGAGCGGGTGCAAGCTCTGCTCGACGCGGTGCCGCCGGAAACGCACTTCCTGGACGCCGAGACCTCGGCGCAGATTTGTGCCGCCTACGGCATCCGCATCCCCTTCTCCGGCATCGCCGCCACGGCTGAAGAAGCCGTCGCCCTAGCGGAGCAAGCCGGATATCCCGTAGTGCTCAAGCTGATCGCGCCGGGCGTCGTCCACAAAGCCGATGTCGGCGGCATCGCGCTGAACTTGCAGGACGCGGACGCGGTGCGGGCGGCCTTCGCCGACTTCATCCGGCGTCAGCCGGAGGCGCAAGCGATGGTGCAGCAGATGGCCCCTCAGGGGCTGGAAGTAATCTTGGGGATGCAGCGGGACGCGCAATTCGGCCCGTTGCTGATGTTCGGTATGGGCGGCATCTACGTTGAAGCCTTCAAAGACGTGTCCTTCCGCCTCGCGCCGCTGAGCGCGGAAGACGCTCGCACGATGATCGCCGAGACGGCCACCGGCAAAATCCTCAGCGGCATCCGGGGCGAAGCTCCCAGCGACATCCCGGCCATCGTGGAAGTTCTGCGCCGCGTAGGGCAGTTAGCCCACGACTTCCCCATCATCTCCGAAATGGACATCAACCCGCTGATCGTGGGGACGGAAGGCGCGGGC
>WFQZ01000246.1 GCA_015486785.1 Thermoflexales bacterium | reverse complement strand
GAATGAGCTGGTCGCGCTGGGGAACGTGGTGTGGTTCGATACCGGCGCGGGCGGCGGCATAGCCAACAACGGCATCCAGGACGGGACGGAATCTGGCGCGGCGGGCGTGGAGATGCAACTGTTCCGCCAGGGCGAGACGACGCCGATCCTCACAACGACGACGGACGCCAGCGGCTACTACACCTTTGACCTGCTCCTGCCGGGGACGTACTACGTCCACATTCCGGCGAGCGAGTTCCAGGTGGGCGGGCCGCTCTATGGCTACGTTTCCTCTCTCGGCAACGGCAGCGACGAAACCTCCGATCAGGACAGAGACGAGAACGGCGTGGATCAGCCGGACTTGGCGACGACGGGCATCAGCAGCACGCTGTACATCCTGCAACCGGACAGCGAGCGCACGGGCGAGGATCAATCCAACTACACGGGCGTGCTGGACGACGACAACGTCAACTTTACGGACGACTTCGGCTTCTACCGCCCCAATAGCCTGGTGGCGTTGGGCAACCTGGTGTGGCTCGATACCGGCGCGGGTGATCACACGAACAACGGCATCTTTGACGCTGACGAAGTGGGCGCGGCGGGCGTGACGGTGACGCTGTACATCTCCGGCCAGGCGACGCCCATCCTGACCACGACGACGGACATCAGCGGCTACTACCAGTTCGATAACCTCAACCCCGGCACGTACATCGTGCGTCTCCCCGCTGAAAACTTCCAACCGGGAGGGCCGCTGGAGCTTTACATCTCCTCCATCGGCAACGGCAACGATGAGTTCACCGACCAGGACGGGGACGAGAACGGCGTGGATCAGCCGGCCTTGGCGACGACGGGGATCAGCAGCACGGTGTACGTGCTGCAACCGGGCACGGAGCCGATCACCGATGACGAGAGCAGCTACACGGGCGTGCTCACGAATGCCAACGTCAACTTCACGGCAGACTTCGGCTTCTACCTGGACGTGGGGCTGGTGTTGGATAAGCAGGTGCTTGTCGGTGTTGCCGTGCCCAATGCGCCGGTGACTTACGTGCTACAGGTGACGAATACCGGCACGATTCCCTTCGATGCGGTGACGATCACCGACACACTGCCCACGACCGACTTCCACTATGTGGCGGGAAGTTCCTCGCCGGTTGAGCCGGACGTGGTGAGTGAGCCGGTGCTGGTGTGGCACTTGGGCCGCCTGGATGCCGGGCAGCGGATCTCGGTTTCCTTCGTGGTGACGGTGACGAAAGGGGTGCTGGGGCTGTTCCAGAATGTGGCTTTGTCTGAAGGAGAATTCCCGCGCGGCACGGTCACAGATACGGACGACATCCCGATCAGTATTCAGGACCCGGCCATCGTGCTGCACAAGCAGATCGAGTCGTTTGATGATGACATGATCGCTCCGAACTTCGTCACCTTTACCATTGACATCACCAACGTGGGCGTGAGCGTGATCGACTTCCTGCCGATGTGGGACCTGTACGATCCGACCTACTTGGCCTTCGTTCAGGCGACCCCCGCACCGGATGATAGCATCAATGACGGGAATCTGAGATGGTCTGATCTTACCTCGGCTGCGCCGTATGGCTTTGGGCATAACTTGATGCCTGGGGACGTGTTCCACATCGTGACGGTCTTCTCTGTGACGCAGGACTTGCAGCCACCGATCACTACGACCAACACGGCGCGGGTGGAGGGGGCCACAGACATCGAAGATAACGATGCCAATCAGGACGAGGACACAGTGATCATCACGCAGACCATCCCCTCGGCGGTGAACTTGCTCTCCTTCAGTGCGAGCCGTGAGGAGACCTCGGTGCTGCTCTCGTGGCAGACGGCGGTCGAGGTGGACAACTTCGGATTCCGCATCCTGCGGGCCACGGGGCCGGATTTCACGCTCGCCAGCGAAATCGCCTTCGTGCCCAGCGTGTGCCACGGGAACTTGTGCGGGGCATCGTATGCGTACCACGATCAGACGGCCTCGCCCGATCAGGCTTACTGGTATTGGCTGGCGGATGTGGATACGTCGGGGAATGAGACGATCCACGGCCCGGCTCAAGTAGGCGTTGAGGGGCTGGCCGTGAGGCACGAAATCTACTTGCCGCTGGTGTTACGCGGTCGGTAGTTGACGGAAGTTAGCGCAAGACGGCCCGCTTTCTCGGCGGGCCGTCTTGTGTTGTCAAAGTGCGGAGAAATTCACCAAATTCTTTGCGCGATTTTTGACCGCATAAGTGAGCGTGATATAATAGCCATTTGCTTATGGCCGATGTTTCGCATCGGTTTCAATAAAGTTCACAGGCTGGAGGAAGGGGTAAAGAATGACAGTAGCCGACCTTGGTGTGAAGTCGTACGCGCGTATTTCGAGTGCCTTGCCATTGCCGGGGCTAGTCGAGGTGCAATTGCAGTCTTACGAATGGCTGCAAAAGGAGGGAATCTATCAGCTTTTCGATGAAATTTCCCCTATTAACAGTTTCAATGGGGTTTTAAGTCTTTACTTCCCAGGCTCCAAAGCTAGGCAAGCCGGGTTTGAGCTGTCCTATCGTTTCGGGGAACCGAAGCATAGCCAAGAAGAGTGCATCGACCGCGACCTCACGTATGCCGTGCCGTTGTACGTAGATGTGGCCCTGGTCAACCGTGATTCTGACATGCCCATTCAACAGGAAATCTTCCTGGGCGATCTCCCGCTGATGACCAAGAACGCGACGTTCATCATTAACGGGACGGAGCGCGTGGTGGTGAGTCAGCTCATCCGCTCGCCGGGGGTGTACTTCGGGGTGGATGATTCCAGCGGTTGGCGGCTGGCGACGGCCAAGCTGATCCCGGATCGCGGGGCGTGGATGGAGTTTGAGACGCGCAAGTCGGGGTACATCACGCTGCGCTTCAACCGTAAGCGCACGGTGCCGGTGACTATCTTCCTGCGGGCTTTGGCTGCTGTGGATGACGAGCTGCACAGTTCAGTCTTGACCGAAGGGACGGATGAGGAATTGCTGGCCTTGTTTGGAGAGGCGGATAACGATCCCGATCATCCGTGGCTGGAAGATACGATCCGTCAGGAGCCGACCTGGGAGATTAAGAGCGGGCGCACCATCGCGCAAGAAGCTCTCATTGAGTTCTACCGCCGCATGCGGCCGGGTGATCCGCCGACGCTGGAAAACGCGGAGGAGTACCTGACTTCCCAATTGTTCGATTCGCAACGGTACAATTTGCAGCGGGTGGGGCGGTACAAGTTGAATCAGCGGATGCAATTGACCATCCCCATGGCCGTGCGGACGATCACCAAGGAGGATTTGGTGTCTATCGTGCGGCGGATGATTCACATCAACAACGGCGTGGCCGGCCCCGACGATATGGATCACCTGGGCAATCGGCGCGTCAAGACGGTGGGCGAGTTGGTGCAGGCCAAGATCCGCGTGGGCATGGTGCGCATGGAGCGGGTGATCAAGGAGCGGATGAGCATCCGCGATGACTCCCCGACGCCGGTCAACTTGATCAACATCCGCCCGGTGGTGGCCTCAATCCGCGAGTTTTTCGGCTCCAGTCAGTTATCGCAGTTTATGGAGCAGACCAATCCCCTCTCGAGCTTGACGCACAAGCGGACGCTTTCGGCCTTGGGGCCGGGCGGGCTGCGGCGCGAACGGGCGGGCTTTGATGTGCGCGACG
>WFQZ01000245.1 GCA_015486785.1 Thermoflexales bacterium | reverse complement strand
TCGTGCGGGTTTCATCGCCGGTTAGCAGCTTAACCAATCCGAAATCCACCAACTTGAGCAGCCCCGACGGAGTCAACTTGATATTGGACGGCTTGATGTCGCGGTGTAAAATCGGTGGAGTCTGGCGGTGCATATACGAAAGCGCATCGCACAACTGATCCGCCCAATCCAGCACCTGAGTTTCTTCTAAATGCACCTTTTCGCGGCGGGCCTTATCCAACACGATGTGCAAATCGTTGCCGGGGACGAAATCCATCACCAAGTATTCGCGTCCGGCCTGCGTAAAATAATCGGACACCTTGGGCAAGTTGGGGTGATCCAGTCGGGCGAGCACGGAGGCTTCTTGTCGGAACTGATCTTGGATTTGGGTGAGATTCTCAGGGGCCAGCTCCGGGTCTGGCGCGATTTCCTTGATCGCGCAGATCCGCCCGGTGAGCAACGTATCCTCGGCGCGATAAACGGCACCCATGCCGCCTTGCCCGATAGGCCCGGCGACGCGGTATCTGTTTTTCAACAAAGTGTGGGGTTTGAGTAACTTAGCCATTTCCGGCAGTATAGTCAGGGGAGAAGAGAATGTCAAGAAATGAAACTGTGGATGTACCGATGCTGATTGTTTATCAAGGCTCATTAGCCGGGACCCGCTGGCCGGTGACCGGAGAGCGTTTCACAATTGGGCGGGGCGCAGACTGTGACTTAGTGCTGCTGGAGCGGCAGATCTCGCGTTATCACGCCAGCATTGAGCGGGTCGCGGACGGCTACATCTTGCGTGATCTGGGCAGCAAGAACGGCACATTTGTCAACCAAGAGCAAGTTGGCTCGCAGCCCTACCATTTGCAAGACGGGGATGAGATCTCGCTGGCATTGGCGGTAAAAATCGGCTTCGTGGCCGGGGAAGCGACCGTCCCGTTAGAAGATCGTCCGGCCACAGCGGCGCGGCTGCAAGTAGATTGGGAAGCGCGGCAAGTGCAATTTGGGCGGCGGGTGCTCGATCCGCCGCTCTCGCCGGCGCAATTTGCCTTGTTTGCGTTGCTGGGACAATCCGGCGGGCGGGTGGTCACGCGCCAGGAGATTATTGAAGCCGTCTGGCCGGACGCGCTGGGTGGCGTGACGGATCAAGCCATTGACGCGCTGGTGTATCGTTTGCGTGAGCGGCTGGCGGAGCTTGATCCGGATCACACTTACGTGGTGACGGTGCGCGGGCATGGATTCCGGTTTCAGTCTGTGGGAGATTCTTCGCGTAGCCAAAGCGGTTAAACAAGTACGAGGAGAAAATTTGCTTTACTGGAAGGAGATAAACAGGCTACGCGAAAGAATCGCATGATGTACGGTTTGCACACTTCGGGTAGAATCAACCTATGACTAAACGGCGACTGGATTTCGGGCTGATCCTGGCCTTGCTGCTGGGATTGTTCGCGGCATGGCCTTTCCTGGCGCGAGCCGGGCTGCCGCGTATGACCGATGCCGAGTTGCACGTGTTCCGCACGGCGGAGCTGGGCTTGAGCCTCTGCGCGGGGAATCCTTACCCGCGCTGGGCACCGGACTTTTTCTATGGCTACGGCTATCCCATTTTCAACTACTACGCGCCTCTGGTGTATCACTTGGGCAACTGGCTCACCTTGTGCCATCCTCTGGACGCGGTGGCCGGGGCCAAGGCGGTGTTTGTGCTGGCGTATCTGCTGGGCGCGGGTGGAGCGTACCTGCTGGGGCGGGAGTTCGGCGGGCAGGGCGGCGGTGTGTTGGGCGCGGCGGCGTTTGTCTTCAGCCCCTACGTGCTGTTGTTCGATCCGTACATTCGCGGCGACCTGGCCGAAACGTTTGCCGTCTCACTGCTGCCGCTGACTTTGTGGGGCTGGGAGCGGGTCTGGCAGGGTGGGGGACGGGGAAGTTTTGTGGCGGCCATCGGCGCGACCTCGGCGGTGCTCTTGAGCCATAATCTCACCGGCTTGACCGGGCTGGCCCTCGTGGCGGGGCTTTCCTTGTGGCACTGGCTGATCTTGAAGCAGCGGGCGCGGGTCGGTTGGGGCATCCTGGCCGGGGGACTGGTGTCCGCGCTGACTTCGTTCTTCTGGCTGCCGTTCGTGATGGAGCGGCGTTTCATCAAGCTGAACGTCGCCGGGGCCGGGCACTACGACTTTCATAATCATCTGGTGTTGTTCAAGGAGTTGTTGGCTCCTCTGCCGCCGGTGGATTGGGGGGCTTCTGCGCCGCACTTGCCCAATACCGCCGGCCCGGTGATTTTGCTCGTCGCCGGGCTGGGCCTGGGGCTGTCCGTCTCTCGCCCGGCGTTCAAGCGGCGGTTATTCTACGCGCTCGCGGCTGCGGGCAGCTTATGGCTGGTTTCATCCTCCAGTGTGACTCTGTGGGAGCGACTCCCGGGGTTGGTGTACTATCAGTTCCCGTGGCGATTTCTCGGCCCGCTGGCCGCGCTCTTGGTGCCGCTCGTGGCCTCGTTGGGCGAGGGCGTCCGTCCGGGGGGCGTGCGCCCCGTGGTTCTGACCGTGGCTTTGCTGGGGATCATCGTATTCTCGCTGCCGGGGCTGTACCCGCCTCCGTGGGATGGGGATTTCGGCGATGTTTCGCCCGTGGGCTTGCTGCGCACCGAGTTGCAGGGCCGCTGGCGCGGGACGACTTCCACGGATGATTTCGTCCCGGCGACGGTGGAGATGATCCCCAAGCCGCAAGAGTCTCTCCTGGATTCGTACCGGCATCCGCCGGTGGATCGGGTGAACCGTTACACCTTGCCCCAAGGGGCGACGGTGCAGGTTATCACCGACAAGCCGTGGCGCAATCATTTCCTCGTGGATACGCCCAAGAAGTTTGTGCTGCGTCTGTACCTCTTCGACTTCCCCGGCTGGACGGCCTACATGGACGGTCGGCGCGTTCCCATCACTATGGCGCACCCGGAGGGATTTATCACGCTCCAGGTGCCGCCCGGCGAGCATCAAGTGTTGGTGCAGTTTGCAGATACGCCGGTTCGCAGGCTGGGATGGGTGCTGGCCGGGGCGGGATGTGCGATCCTGCTGTTTGCGCTGTTTCACTTTCCCCGCACGGCTGAGGAGGCCTCGGCAGGCACTGAGACTCGCGCTCTGGTGTGGCTGGCTTGGGGGCTGCTGGGGCT
>WFQZ01000244.1 GCA_015486785.1 Thermoflexales bacterium | reverse complement strand
TTATTTCATTGCCGATTTTGGTTCGCTCAAGTGAGCTTGGTTAAGGTTTCAGGAGGTGGAAGATGGGAGTGAAGTTGGATGTGTGGTTGTACGGGCCGTTGTCCCGCTATGGTGGCAGCGAGGACAACATCGCGGCAAATGTGCAGGTGACTTTGCCCGCAGGGAGCACGGTCGCCGATCTGCTGGGGCGGCTGGAGATGCCCACCGAGGAACGGGGGTTTTCTTTCATCAACGGAGATGTGAGCGCGATGCCGGGGCTGCAACCGGACCTTTCGCACGTGCTGGAGGATGGCGACCGGGTGGCGTTCTTTCATCTCAAGAGTATGTGGCCGTGTCAGTATCGCTATGGGGCGCAGATGGCCCACGAGATGGAATCCACCGTCCGTCGGCGGGATGATCTGGGGCTGCACACGCGCTTTGATACGGAGGGGTAAGTTCAAGGGAGGAGGGAGCGATGGACACGAAACGGTATCTCGTTGAGCCGCGCTATGAGGTTTCGCTGGCGGAGTGGGACCCCGGCGAGCGGACGGAGTTCCCCGGCGGCAAGGCGGAGCGGAAGGCGGCGATGAAGAAGCTCTCCCGACGGTTGAGCGAGTTGCAAGAGTTGCTCTACGCCGAAGGGCGGCACAAGGTGTTGGTGGTGTTGCAGGGGATGGACACGAGCGGCAAGGATGGCGTGATCCGCCACGTGTTCAGGGGGGTCAATCCGCAGGGGGTGAAGGTGGCGAACTTCAAGCAGCCTTCCAAGCTGGAATTGGCGCACGATTACTTGTGGCGGGTTCATCAGCACACCCCGGCCAAAGGGGAAGTGGTGATCTTCAACCGCAGTCATTACGAGGATGTGTTGATCGTGCGGGTGCATAACCTGGTGTCGCCGGAGGTGTGGCAGCGTCGTTATGAGCAGATCAATGATTTTGAGCGGCTGTTGGTGGAGGAGGGCACGACGATCCTCAAGTTTTATCTGCACATCAGCAAGGAAGAGCAGCGGGCGCGGTTGCAGGCGCGGTTGGATACGCCGCGCAAGCAGTGGAAGTTCAATGTGGCGGATCTCAAGGAGCGGGCGCTGTGGGAATCCTACCGGCAGGCTTACGAGGCGGTTTTGAGCAAGACCAGCACGCCCTGGGCGCCGTGGTACATTGTGCCTTCTAACCGCAAGTGGTATCGCAATTTGGTGATCGGCTCGGTGCTGGTGGAGACTTTGAGCGGGTTGCAGATGCACTACCCGGCGCCTTCTGAGCCGTTGGATAAGGTGGTGGTGGTGTAAAACGAGGCGCGGCGCACTTGCGAGAGTGCGCCGCACCTTGGGGTTACGATTGCAGGAATCCGCGCGTTTCCAGGTATTGGACGATCTGGCGGGCGGACATTTCCGGGGTGCTATCCACCGTCTTCACGGTGACTTCCGGCTCGGTAGGGGCTTCGTAGGGGTCGTCAATGCCGGTGAAGCCTTTGATTTCCCCGCGCCTGGCCCGCGCGTAGAGTCCTTTGACATCCCGCTGCTCGCAGACTTCCAGCGGGGTATCCACGAAGATTTCCACGAAGTGATCCTCGCCCACCATCTTGCGGACTGCGTTGCGGGTGGCGCGGTAGGGGCTGATCGCGGCGCAGATCACGGTGCCGTGGTGGCGGGTGATCTCCCCGGCGACGAAGCCGATGCGCAGGATGTTGGTATCGCGATCTTCTTTGCTGAAGCCCAGGCCCTTGGAAAGGTGCGTGCGTACCACGTCCCCATCCAGCAGGGTGACTTGCCGTCCGCGCTCCAGCAGCATGGAGGTGAGGGCTTGGGCGATGGTAGACTTGCCCGCGCCGCTCAGGCCGGTGAGCCACAGGCAGAGACCTTGTTTGTGGCGCGGCGGGTGCGCTTCCATCAGGATGTGGGCCGTTTCGGGGCGGGTGAACCAGTGGGGAAGGGGTTTGCCCTTGGCGAGGTATTCTTCGCGCACTTCGGTGCCGGAGATGCGGGCGATTTTGGCGTCGGGCGGGACTTTGTTCCGCTGCTCGTAGCGATCCTCGTCCACCAGGTAGACCAGCTCTTGGAATTTGACCATCTGCACGCCTAGTTCGTCGGCGTACTGGGTCATCATTTCTTGTGCCTCGTAGGGGCCGTAGAAGGGGCGTCCTTGGCTGTCTTTGCCCGGTCCGGCGTGGTCGCGCCCCACGACGAAGTGGGTCGCGCCGTAGTTACGGCGGATCAGCGCGTGCCATAGGGCTTCGCGCGGGCCGGCCATGCGCATCGCCAGCGGGAGCAAGCTCAGGACGGTGGATTTTTGGTCGTAGTAGTTTTCCACTAGGGCCTTGTACACGCGCACCCTGGTGTAGTGATCCACGTCGCCGGGTTTGGTCATCCCCACCACCGGATGGATGAGCAGTGCGCCGCCCACTTGCGCTGCGGCGCGTTTGGTCAGTTCTTCGTGGATGCGGTGCATCGGGTTGCGGGTCTGGAAGGCGACGACTTTGTCGTGCCCCATCTGCTCCAGGCGGCTGCGGACTTGGGCGGGCGTCAGGCGGATGTCGGTGAAGTCGTAGTATTTGGGCATATTGAGCACTTTCAGCTCGCCGGAGATGCACAGGTCGTGCCAACGTTCCATCTCGGCGACCAGCGGATGGCGCGGATCGGTGGTGCCCAGCACCAAGCGGGCTTCGCGCTGCGGATTCCAGCGGAAGACTTCCTCCAGGCGCATGATGGCGATGATGTCGTTGCGGGCGTCCCGCAGGGTGATCCACTCGGCGCGGGTGGGGAGGTCTTCTTTGTCAATGGTCAGCGTGATGGGGATGGGGAAGAGGGTGCCGCCGGAGAGGCGCATTTCGGTGAGTACCCGTTGGTAATCGGCCTTGCTCATAAAGCGATCCAGCGGGGAGAAAGCTCCCACGGCCATTAGTTCCAGGTCGTGCAGGTTGCGCTGCGTGATCTGGAGGGAGGGGTAGTGGCTCGCTTCGCTCAAGAGAGCTTCCCGTTCTGCGCCGGTCACGACAAGGTTGACCAGGCTGCCGCCGTAAGGTTGAATCAAGGTGGTTTTACTCATAAGCTAAATGTTCCTCCATAGGGTTGGTTTCCTGTTGCTGAGTTTGTAACGCCTGCCATAGGCGGTACATTTGCAGGCTATTGGTAAGATCGCCACGGGTGCGCTCCAGGACGCCCCGCAGTTGATCGACGCGGCGGCGCAGGCCGCCGGAGATGGCGTCCGGGTAGCCGAATCCCATCAGCATCTCGTAGATGGCGTCCATCGTGTTGAGCAGCCGTTCCGCTTCTTTCATCTCGCCGCGCCGCATCACGTTGAGGCAGCGGCGGCGTAATTCGCTGGCGGCCTCGCACACGCCGTTGAGGTAGGTGGCGTAGGGGATGTCCAGGGTTTCCAAGTCGGGGTACGGCCCGCCGAGGAGCAGCGCGAGCGTTAGGCGGGCTTCCACCAGTTCCTTGAGCGCGTCTTGCACGTATCCGGCGTAGACGAGGTCGGGGTAGGGGGCGACCATCGCCTGCATTTCTTTGCCCACGGCGTTGGCCTGAGCGAGTTGGGCGTGGGCTTCGTCCCACTGTTCGCGGTGCCCGGCGCGGATCGCGCTGGAGCAGATGCGGATCAGCTCGCGGCTCTTGCGTAGCACTTGGTCGCGGATGGTGTCCCGTTCTTCAAAGTTCACTTGGGCGGCTTGCTGAAGTTGGGTCAGCCAGACTTGCAGGTCGTTGTCCATTGTGGTTATCCTTGCTTGGGGGGATGCGTGCCGCCGAAGAAGGCTTGCGCCAGGTCGTTTCCCCGGCCGGGGATGATGATTTCTCCGAAATTGGCCTCGTACTTGGCGAGGTTTTCGCTCAAGGCCCGCAGCAGCAGCTTGGCGTTGAGCGGGGTCATCACTACGCGGGACTTGATGCGCATGCCGTTGCGGTTGGGCATGACTTGTCCCATATCCAGGATGATCTCTGAGGGGGAATGGGTGATGCGGGCGACGTTGGCGTACACCGGTTCTAGGTCGTCCGGCAAATCTACGTTAAACGGTTGTGGTTTTGGGGCATTCATAAGGTCTCTCCTGCGCAAAAAATGGCAGAGGAGGGACTCTCCTCTGCCTGAGTGCTGATTTTGAAATGTGACTCAGTTAGAATGGGATGTCCTCGCCTTGTTCGGGCGGGGCGGCCATGCCGGTTTCTCCGCCGGTGGTGCCTTTGCCGCCCAAGAAGCGCACGTTGACCGCGGTCACTTCGTAGGACGCGCCGGCTGAGCCGTCCTGCCGTTGGTAGACCCGTGGCCCGCCGGTGCTGGGGTCGGGCTTGAGGCGGCCTTCAATCAGGACGAGGCGTCCCTTGCTCAGGTATTGGGCTACCGTCTCCGCTTGTTTCCCCCAGACGCTGACGCGGAACCAGGTGGTTTCTTCGCCCGGCGTGCCATCTCGCCCGGTCCATTTGCGGTTGGTGGCGACGCTGAGGCTGGTGACCGGCGTGCCGTCGGGTGTGTAGCGCATTTCCGGGTCACGGCCCAAATTGCCGACAATGATCAATCTTTGGTATGACATAGTTGCCTCCTTAATCGTGGTACGCGCTTAGTGTAGCTGGTCCGCCGGAGAGCGCAATCATCCGGCGGTTAGGGAGTCTCTCCGTTGATAAAACATTTCAGGCCGTCGGCGATCCCTTGCGCCACTACGTCCGGACGTTCGACCAGGAGTTCGCGGTCATCAAGCATGAAGCCGGTTTCAATGATCGCCGCCGGGGTGTGGTGGTCGATCTCGTAGTAGGCGTGGTAGCGGGTCATATCGTAGGTGATGGTGTTGGGATCGAATTGCAGGCCGGTGCGTTCCTCGTAGCGTTTGCTGATGCAGGCCACCATGCGGTGTTCCGCTGCTTGCGCGTATCCCGATTCGGCACTGGCGACTTTGAATCCCGATTTGCCCGGCACATTGCAGGAGTCGGCGTGGATGGAGAGCAGGGCATCCGCCTTGTAGCCGTCCAGGCGGGGGTCAAATTCTTGCAGCAGGTCTACTTGCCATCCCTGCTTGCGCAGGAGGGCGACGACGCGCTGGGCGATGTTGCGGTTGATGTCCACTTCTTGCAGTCCGTCGGGGCAGGTCGCGCCGCTATCGCTGCCCGTGTGTCCGGCGATGATGCCCACGTGCGGGATGTGCGGGGTGGGGGTGGCCGGGATTGTTGTGGGGAGCGGCACCGGGGTGTTCAAGACGATCTGGAAGATGGGGCGATTGGCGGGGCGTTGCACGGTCCCTTGCCGGCTGACGGGGATGATCGGCAGGATGCCGCCGGTGACTGCAAAGGCCGTGAGAAAGGCTAATCCCACGATCCAGCGCATTGCCCATCCCACGGCCTGGCGATCCACTTCTGAGTTTTGGGTGCTCATTTTATCTCATCCGACGTTTCCATTCATCCTTAACCTGGTATTGGCCCCAGTTATCTTTGTGCATCAGGAAATCTCGCAGCAGGCGGTTGAATTTGCTGGTCTGTTCCAACATCGGGTAGTGTTGTACGTTTTCAAAGAAGTAGGAATGGACATTTTCGTCCAGGTCTTCCCACAGGTCTTCTTCTGGCATACGGATTAGGGGATCGTCTTTCCCATAAACGAAGAGCAACGGAATTTCTAATTCAAACAAAGTGTCGGTCAGGTCCGGCATAGAACGCACGCTCAGCATGACGGCTTTGCCGTCGGTTTTGGCGTCTTCCATATCTACTTCTTCATACGATTTGAGCTTGCGCCCCAGGATGGCTTTGGCCGGATTGTCTCCGCCGCCGAAGGTGCTCAAGGGGCGGGCGATGTGCTCGCTGCTGATAGGCATGTTTACCATCATAATCTGCGAGACCCGTTCCGGGTGCTGGCGGGCGAATGTGACCGCGATGACCGCTCCCAACCCGTGTCCAACGATAGGGATGTTGTCAATGCCCATTTGATCCATAAATAATTCTACTTGACTCGCGTAACCATTGACGCTATAGCGCGGGACAACTTTATCAGAATCTCCAAATCCCCAGAAGTCCGGTGCATAGGCTCGGTTGGACGAGGCCATATCCACCATTGTGGGGACCCAGTACCGCCACGACCCCAACCAGTCGTGGAGGAAGAGGATAGGTCTTCCACGCCCTAACGCTTCGTAGTGTACTAGGCTACTATCGAGGATGATAGCGCTCATAGGCTAAACTCCTCCTTCTTCGTTTATGCTTTCCCGACGTTTGCCAAAATCCGCTTGACCTGGGTCGTTAATTCGTCCGGCGCAAATGGCTTGAGAATATAATCTTGCGCCCCCAGTTTTAGTCCTTCCTGAATTTCATTGTCTTGCCCTTTGGCGGAAAGAAATACCACCGGAATATCCTTCGTGTCCGGCATTTTCTTCAGGGCGTCGCATGCTTGGTACCCGCTCATTCGAGGCATCCGCACATCCAAAAGTATTAAGTCCGGCTGCAAGGTGGGTGCTTTTTTGACGGCCTCTTCGCCGTTCTTGACTAATTCCACTTCGTAACCGGAGAATCGTAGCGTGAACCCGATCAGCTCTCGAATATCTCGTTCATCTTCTGCGACTAGAATCTTGATCATATCTCCTCCCCCTGATCGCCGGCTACTTGCGCCAGCAATGGCTTAATTACACTCAAAAGTTGCTCTATGTCAAAAGGCTTGGCCAGATAAGTTACCCCGGCTTCCTGGTATTTCTTGTGGTCTTGCGTTACCGAGATGACGACTATCGGGATTTGGGCAGTATCCGGGTTGTCTCTCAGGTATTGCAGCAAGTCCAATCCGCTGATGTCCGGTAGCTGAATGTCCAAGGTGATGAGTGCCGGTTTTTCTTCTTTGACAAGCCGCATTGCTTCCGCACCGGTCAGGGCTTTGAGCACGTGGACATCTTCTTGTTCCAGCACGGCTTCTAGCAGGTTGGATACTCCCGGTTCATCCTCAATGACCAGGATTTTGGTCTTGAGGGATAGCCCTGTGGGCGGATGCCCCACGTCGTTGGTCGCTTCTCCTTCCGCCAGTGGGAGCGTGAAGGTGAAGATGCTTCCTACTCCCAGTTCACTTTCAACGTTTAGATCCCCTCCGTGCATCTGGATGAGGGAGAGGGTAATGGACAGTCCCAGGCCGGTGCCGGCTTCCTCATGCACCAGGTCGCTATCTTCGCGGTAGAACCGCTCAAAGATCTTCTTGCGGTTTTCCGGCGCGATTCCGATGCCGGTATCTTTGACTGCGATGTGCATCACTTCTTGACTCACGTAGGCATAAATCCAGATTTTGCCGTCGTGGCGGGTGTATTTGTGTGAGTTCCCCACTAGGTTGGTGATGATCTGGACGAGGCGGTCTTCGTCGCCGTAGACTTTGGGCAATCCGTCCGGCAAAACCGCGTACAATTCCTGGCCCTTCTCCTTCATCTTGGGGCGCATCATATCCACCACTTGGTTGATCACGCTCTCTATGGCGACGGGGCGGCGTTGTAGCTCCATCCGCCCCATCTCAATGCGCGAAATATCCAGCAGGTCGTTGACCAGCGAACTGAGGCGGTTGGCGTTGGTCTGCACGGTTTTGAGGAATTTTTCTTGCAGCTCGGTGAGTGGCCCGGCACTCCCCATCAGGAGCAAGTCCACGTACCCTTTGACCGAGGTCATGGGAGTGCGTAACTCGTGCGATACGGTGGAGACGAACTCGCTCTTGGCGCGGTCCGCTTCTACTTGGGCGGTGATGTCACGGAAGACGGCTACGACGCCCAAAAATCCGTGTGGCTGAGCGATCACCGGCGAGAGGTGGAAGCTGATGATGCGGTTGCCGATTTCAAATCGTTGCGACATAAACTCGCTGGGCAAGTAGCTGTGGGGATTTTTCTTCCAATGTTCGATGCGTTCCAGCCACTCGCGGGCGGAATCGCCGTAAAGGCCCAAGATGTCATCTTGAAATTGCCCTAGGGCTTGCGTGCGCGGCAGGTCTAAGATATGTTCCGCGGCGGCGTTGAAGAGCACGATGCGCCCATTGGCGTCGGCTACCATCACGCCATCCGCAATGCCTTCCAGGATGGCTTGGTGTTTGGCGGCTTCGATCTGCTGCGTGCGGAGCATAACGCCCAGCCGTTCGGCCTGCTCGCGGATCAGACGGTACAGCTCGGCATTGTTGAGCGCGTTGCCCAACTGTACTGCTGCGGCTTCTCCTAATTTCACGCTGGCTTCGTCGAAGGCGCGGGGCATATTGGAGCGTAATGAGATCACGCCCAGGATTTGATTGTCGTTGCCCAGGATCGGGACGATCAGGGCCGAGCGAGCTTGTTTATCCAGTTGGTGATCCCAGCGTTTGTCCTTCTCTAAGTCCGGTATGACCAGCGTTTCTTTGTGTTCAAGAATCCAGGCGATGGTGCCGCTGTCTTTGGGCAGGTTGGTTTTCCTTCCACCGGGCGGGATCGGTTCGGTGAGGCCGATGGCGGCTCTGATGACCAAATCACCTGTCTTTGGATCGATGAGGATCACCGTGCTGCGGGTGGCTTTTACGGCGCGTTGCAGGAGCAACAATGCCTGGCTGAGCACGCGGTCTATGTCCAGGCTGGCAACCAACTCCGAGGCGATGTGGTACAGGGCGTCGGAGCGATCTCGCTGCACGCGCAAGTCCTCCAAAGCCGCAGCCAGTTCCTGCGTGCGCTCGGCGACTCGTGTTTCAAGTTCCTCGCTAAAGCGGGTGACTTCCTCAAATAGCCGCACATTTTCTATGGCCATCGCAATTTGATCGGCCAGCGAGGTTAAGGTCGCGATCTCGGTCGGTGAAAGTCTCCGCTTCTCTTTGCTGTCCGCGCTCAACACACCTACCGTATTCCCCTCAACGACTAGCGGCACCATGATCAACGCCCCAACCGGAATAGGGCCGGGCTTGAATCGTGGCTCTTGCGAGGTGTCGTTCACCACTAAGGGCATTCTGGTGCGGGCTACGGCGTTTACTAGACTATCCTGTGGCCCGAAATCAAATTGTTCCACCAGCTTGATGTCATATCCTGACGCGGCCATTGGGATGAAACTCTGGCCTTCTTTCCCCTTGAGGAAGATGGTGGAGGAATCGTACTTGAGGACGTTGGTTACGGCTTGTACAACGGTATTTAACACCAGCGACATGTCCAATTTGGTGGTCACGGCGCGGTTTAACTCGTTGAATAGCTGCAAGGTGTTGACTTGCTGCCGTAAGTCCTCCACCAGCTTATGGTTTTCGATTGCCAGTGCCACCTGGGCGGCAAAAATCTCGATGATTTCGGCAGTCGCCGCGTTAGGGGCTAATCCGTCGCGGGGGCGATCTACGGACATCAGCCCCACCGGCTCTCCGGTGCTGCCGTACAAGGGGATGAAAAATGTATCCGCTTGATCCCAAGCTCTTCTGGTGCCGTTGAGGGCTTGGGGTTGATGTCCCCGAGGCATGTACAAATCCATATCCTGGAGGATGTTTTGGTATTCTGCGGGGATGTAATAGCAATGCCCCATACGGAATTCGTCCAGGAAGAGCTTTTTCACTCGTGCCCAGGGATGGCGTGCTTTCTTCAAGCGGGCCAAATCCACCAGCGGAATGCCCGCTCCGGCGACCCGTCGCAGGTCTGTCCCCTCCAGGACGCTGATCAATACGATGTCAAACCCTGACCCTTCCTGAACGGCGTAGGCGATGTCTAGGAGCATGTCCTCAAGAGGGCGGTCGGAGCGCAGCGTGCGCGTGACTTCCAACAGCAGGGTCATTTGCTCCGCGCGTTTGTGGATCATCTCGCCGCGCCGCAATTGTTCCTGGTAACGTTGCGCGTTCCCCACGGCGACCGCGGTCAGAGAGGCCAGCTCGCTGATGAATTCGATTATCTCCGGGGAGAAAGCGTGCGGTTTGTTCCCTTGCACCAGGATGGCGGCTGCCAATCTCGCTTCGTAAAACACCGGCACTAAGAGAATCGCTTGTGCTGCCGGTGGATAGGATAGAATCTCGGTTTGTTTTTTGATCTCCGGCAGACACAGGGGGGCTTGTTTTTCAAGGAAGACCGAAATCAAAGCGTGCGGATCGGCGGTATTCAGCCACTCGGTGGGCAGTTGATCGTAGCCGTGTGATACTTGGAGGGTCGGGGTAGAGTCGGATTCCCAAGTGATCGTGAGTCCCGCGTCGGCATGTGAAAATTGGATCGCCTCATTGAGCACGACGTTGAGGATGTGCTTCAGATCAACGGTGGAGGTGATTTCGTCCGTCACGCGCTGTAGGGCGGCCAGCCGACGATGCAAGTCGGCATCGGACTTCATGTGAAGCCGTGCATTCCCGATGGCGATGGCCGTTTGCTCTGCGAGGATGCGCAGCAAGTTCAGCTCGTCTTCCGAAAATTCGTGGGGATCATCAAACTGCACGGAAAGCAGGCCGATATTTTGCCCTCGGTATTGCAAGGGCAGATCGGCGAAGGCCCGGAATCCCTCTTCTTGGGCTAGTGGGGCGACCGATAGGGCTTGAGGGTCGCGTAGTACATCATCCGAATACACCATCTCGTTGGTGGCGAGGGCGTGACTGCGTCCGCCTCGTTGTACGGGGATGCCTTGCGATATCTTCCGGTAATGCTCGGACACGCCCTCGGCGGCCTTGAGGTCGAGCTTGTTGTCCTGGTTCAGGATAAAAATGGCGGTGCGCTGGCACGTTAGCAGTTCAGACACAGTTTTCACGACCGCAGCTAACACCTCATCCAGGTCTAGGGATGAGCCGATGGCCGACGCCACGCGCAAGATCGAAGTTAGGTGTTGCGTGCGTTCGTTCTGTTTCTGAGATGCCCGCGTCATTTTTATCATTACGGAATTCCCTGAGTTTGTTGGGGGCCTGTGTTTATGATCCTTGCGCGGCGTTGCGCTGCGCTTCCCGGCGGGCCTCCGCTGCCGCTTCGGTGATCTCGCGGATGTCGGTGAAGGGGCCGTCGCTGGCTGTGAGCACGCCCACGCTCAAGCTCATCAGCGGTACTTTGACTGAATTGCCGTCGTCATCTTCAACCAGCAAATACCCTTGTTGGCGGGTCATAAAGTCATAGTGTGTGCCCACGCTCTGCGAGAACCGCTTGACGATCTCATCACGGAGTTGGTGAACCAAGGTTTGCTGCGTGATGATGATGAAATCATCTCCGCCGATGTGACCGATGAAGTCGTCCGGAGTCCCCAACTCATCCACCACGTCGCTGAGCAGCATGCCGGTGAAGCGCAAGACCTCTTCCCCGGCCACGAAGCCGTAAACCTCGTTGAAGGCGTCCAGCCCCTTGATGCCGATGTACAAAATTCCCCAGCCGTCCCAGTGGATGATCTCGCGTAGTTGTTGCTCGATCAGCCGCCCGCTGGCCAAGCCGGTGCTGGGGCTGGTCAGACTGGCGACCTCCGCGCTCTTGATGGTGTTGCGCACCCGCAATCGCAATTCTTCGACATCGAATGGTTTGGTAATGTAATCGTCCGCGCCCAGTTCCAGGCCGCGAATTTTATCGCTGCGTTCATCTTTCTGGGTGAGGAAGATGATGGGGATGTGGCTGGTGCGCAAGTTGGTGCGCAACTGGCGGCAGACTTCGTAGCCGTCTATGTCGGGCAACATAATATCCAGAACTATGACATTGGGCATCTTCTGCCGGGTCATCTCCAAGGCCACACCGCCACGTGGGGCAACATATACTTCGTATCCTTGGGATTTGAAATACAGTTGCAGCATATTGGAAATATCGAAATCGTCTTCCACTACTAAGATTCGGCCTTCACTCATCCTGCTACCTCCTGTGAATGATCGTTGGAGTCATACAGCTCATTAGTCCGGGTGAAATTCTTGTTTGATACGTTGGATGACCGAGTCGTCCAACTTGTGTTCAAAGCTGCGCAGTGCCGCCAGCTTGAATCCGTGCTTGGTTGCCAAAGCATCAATGTGTTGCACCTGGGCCAGGGACAAATCTTTGCCCACGGAATAATCTTCAAACTTCCCCTCTAAAGTTAAGGCGATGGTTTCTGCCAGACAACCATAGGTTAGTTCGGGCGGCAAGCCGTAATCGAACCCGAAGTCCACTTGACCGGGGACTCGTACCAGACCGCCATCAAATACTAACACATCTTGCCGTGCGTGTGCTACTTGCCGTGAAACATCGCGGGGCCGTGAAACATCGCACACGATAGCCCCTTGCCGTAGCATATCCGGCTTGACGAGATCCCCTCCGGCACTGGTTACGGTCACTACGACCTCCGCTTCGCGTATGTCGGCAACGTTGGTGGAGATTTTGGCCTCATCGCATCCCGCCACCAACACTTTTTCCGCCATCATTTCCAGCGGCCCGCGCCGCCGCCCGATCAGCAACATGCGGGCACTGTATGGGGCTAACATTTGTGAAACTACGCCCCCTATCGCGCCGGTAGCTCCGACGACGGCCAGCGTGCTCTGATTCAAGTTGACGTTCAATCTCCGCGCCGCATCCCGCACTGCTGCCACGGCGATTGCGGCGGTATAACTATCGCCGGAAGTGACTGCGATGTCTAACTCTCGTGCGATGGTGCGTCCTCCATCGCCGACGACCGAGGTATAAGCCCCCAGTCCCAACATCTTCGCGCCCAATTGCTCCGCCAGATGCCCCACCGCGATGATCTTACGGTAAACTTCTCTGACCGGCAAGGTCAACATCCGTTGTGCCGTGTACGGCACGGCTAAAAGCCACCCTTCGATTTCTTTCCCCGTGGCGGCTGAACGGACGCCGGTCACGTGTGAAAGCTGCAATGGTGGCCAGAACCGCGATAGAAAATGGATCGTCCTTTCCGGCAGGACTTTCCCCAATAATGGATATTTTCGTGCTACATCACGCTTTGGGTCTATGGGATGAATTATGAATGCAAAAGAGTCCATTCACCACCTAATCACGAGGATAGAGTCGGGGGTGCAAAGAAGCTCCGCCCTTGACTTTGAGATGATCACTATCCTCATAAGCTACATTTTTCATGATAACGCGGCGGTCTGGTGAGGCAAATAGCACGACATCCGATTCAATCATCCGTGCCGGGAAAATGATCAGCCCCGACCCGATGCGCACATTGTGTCCCACTGCGCTGCCCAACGCCGTCATACCGGTTTCCTCCAATCGCCCGCCGAAGAATGCCCGCAGCGGTTTGCCCAGCAAGTTGAAATCTGTGAATGTATTGCCGGCCCCGATAAACGAATCTCGTCCCACCACGCACATTTGCAAACAGGTGTTCTGCGCCACCATGCAATTATCCATCAGCACCGTGCGGTAGAGCGAGGCCCGAAACGGCAGGAATGTCCCGTTTCCCACCACGCTGAGCATCAACTGACATCCTTGGTCAATGGTTACATTGTCCCCGATGATGCAATTGCGGATCACTGCGCCCGGCCCGATGTCCACGTTGTCTCCGATATACGTCGGCCCTTGGATGATGACCGTGGGATCAATGGTGCTGTTTTTCCCCACGTGAACCAGAGATGAGGTCGTCAATACCTGTTTCCGCTCCAGCATAGCCCGCCACAGTAGTTTCAAGCTCATCTTTGCATCTTGCTCCAGAGCTTGCTCGAACTGCGCCCCGATGGCGAAGATGCCGAAGTCGACGTTGGCATGTAAAATGTGCATCCAGTGTTCTATGGATAGGAACGGTTTGGTGGGCAAGTTGTACACCAAATCCCCGTAAGCATCGGACATGTGCGTGGGCACGTGGTAGAATCCCACCTCTCGCGGCTCTGTGTCAATGACCAGAGGCCGCACTAGCTGTTCTATGCCGTAAGGATAATACCACAGATCGGCCACATAATAGTTCCCCTGGCGGCGGATGCCCCGTTGCAAGTAGACGGCCTGTCCATTGATCGCCGGATCGTCGAGCCGAAAGGCCACTTGGCATGCTTTCCCTGATTTCTGCGCCCGCTGGATAAACTCATCAATGAAACGTTGATCAAAATAGAGGTTGTCGCGGTAGACTAAAGTCTCGCGTCGCTCTGTCCCGATCTCGGTGATGGAGTTGACCTCGCGTTCTTCGTCCGTGTAGCGGCCTAAAACGTCCCGTTGGTGCAGCCACAGAGGCTTCGTGCGCACGCTCAGCTCTCGTGCCGGCTCGTTGAAGGGCGGGATCTTTGTTTTATCCAGTAGAATGATTTTCCGCACAGTTCATCGTCTCGCTTTGCTAACTGAGCAACGGTTGTTTTGACACGCGGAAGGTGCATTTTGCATCTCCCCGCGCGATACAGGCGATCTCTTCAACCTCAAATCGCCGCCCCCGACTCACCCAGTACAGTATCTCTTCCAGCGTCCCAACCATGGAATAACAGATCGGTTGCTCGGCGGCTATGCCCCAGCATACGCCACATTGTTCCACGGCGAAAAAATAGTGCTGTTCGTTTTCGCCCAGCGTCACGTGCTGATCCGAATAGCGATTCAAAATCTCGGCCAGCACCTCTAATCCCAGCCTGATGCGCAATGTTACCGGGAGAAAACGTAATGCAAAATCGGCGATTCCGATGATGCCCCCAAATCCTTCCACGCCGTATTTGAAGCTGGCTTGCCCGGAGCGTCTTAGCAATCGCTGCCCGCCGCGCCGTCCGTAAATGCCCTCCACGGCGGTGACTATTTGCCCCACTTCGTCAAAAGTTAATCCTGGCTCAAAGTTCGCCGGTGGAAAGTTCCCGATCAGATACCGCATTCCGGCGGTATTTAAGACGGCATTCAATCCGTTTTCGCCCATCACTTCGCGCATTGCCAACAGCGCAACCCGAGAAAGTTTGTTGGAATATGTGTAAACGGGCGTCTCTGCAAACTCACTCACTGTGATCTAAGAAGTCCAGGATGACTTGATGAAAATGCTCCGTTTCATCAAGCATCGGGAAATGTCCCGAATGTTCAAAATAATGCACGACGCTGTTTTTTACTCCCTGACGTAACACCTCTCCCTGGTTGGGATTGACGATGTTATCCTTCCGCCCGAAAATCCCCATTGCCGGAATGGTCAACTCCGGCAGCCGAGGGCGTAAATCTATGCCGCGCAGGTCTCTGATGCTGTCGGAGAAAGATTCCATCGTCGTGCGGGAAATGTCGCGCTCGAACATCCCGTTGAGTGTGCGCCAGTCTCGCGCGTAGGAGATGGACAGGGTTTTCATCACGTATGGCAGGAAGCCTGTGGTGTAAAGTAATCGTCCGATCAGCCGGTATCCTGAGAGTTTAAGCAGCAGGCTGAGGCTCGAACCTACAATCGGGGAGCCAACGATGGCTAATTTTGAAACGAGTTGCGGATGTTCCAGTGCCAGCGTCAACGTTACCGAGCCGCCCATAGAGTGCCCCATCACCGGAGCACGGGAAACGCCCATCCGTTGCATAAACTGATGCACCATTTCCACATATTCCGCTACCGTGAACGACCCTTGTTTTGCCGAATCGCCAAACCCCCAGAAGTCGAGGGCGTAGGTCTTGTAGCGGTGCTTGCCCAGGTATTCCATCGTGGAGTACCAGTAGCTCCATGACCCCATCCAGCAATGTAGCAAGACGACCGGCTTACCTCGACCGTAAGTTTCGTAGTGGACAATTCCGCGATCTGTGACAATGGAACTCATATTTGTTTCACCCCGACCTCGCTTTCTCTCATCATACCACGGCTATTCTGGCTGCGTCAAAAAGAGGTCGTTGCAATTCGGTTAAAAGAAAGTTACTCTTCTTCCTCTTCCTGATCCATAACTTCAAGAATTGAATACAGCAACTCCAGCAACACTTGTTTGACACTCTCCTTATCGGTGGCTACACAGGGCACAACTTTGACCTCTGGCTCAACCCGCAGCACGATGCGTAAGTCCTCCGGCGGCCAGGCATCCTCCAAATCTTGTTTGTTCGCGGCCACGATGTAGGGCACCGGTGAATAGCTGCGGAAAGTATCCAGGATGCGCCGCGCTTCGCGGAATGTCTCCGGACGGGTGCTGTCTACCATCACGATAAATCCCAACATCCCTTCCGAAAGAATTTCCCACATAAAGTCAAAGCGTTTCTGCCCCGGCGTCCCGAAGAGATAGAGGATCAACTCCTCGTCAATCGTGATGCGTCCGAAATCCATTGCCACCGTCGTTTGGCTCTTAATGCGCTCGGCGTCGCGCGTGATCTTCCTGTCGGTGGAAACGACATCAATTTCGCTTACGCTCTGGATCAACTCCGTTTTACCAGAAGAGAATGGACCAGTAATGACAATCTTCAGCGTTTGCATCGTTTACAACTCCCGGATCCGATGGATGAGTTTCTGAACAATACCTCGTTTGACAGCCGGCCGGCGCATTTCCGCCCGTTTCGCTGCTGCCGCTCCGGCCCGAGTCGGACGTGTTACTCCTGGTGCCGCCTTGGGGCGTGGCGGCTTGATGATTTCCACGATCCCGGCTTGTAACAGGCTGTAGACAATCTTGCGGATTTGCAACTCGTCCATGTTGTTGTTCTGGGCTATCTGGCGGATCGTGTTGCGGGGATTGATGAAGGAAATGACGCGCCATTCCTCCACGCTCAGGTTGATGTCCCGCAGCGGAGTGGTGGGCCGTTCGGCGAATTTCAACGAGACGTCAAGATCGGGCAACTCATCCTGAAGCCGTTCCCATTCTTTCAGCCGTCGGCTGCCCTCCATAATCACGTTTTCCAGGGCGATGGGCACGGTGATCTTGCCTTGGACCGGCAGCTTGGATGGTTCAAAGCGGAATGTGCCGCTGTTCCAAGAGAATACTTGATACACGAGATTGAGGATGTGCTCTTTCATACTCTTGACGACCTTCTGTTGCTGCAATCGTCCGCTGGTGATCAGCACTTGAGCAATCTCGCGATCCGTTTTCCCCGGCATGTTGGCCTCGATCATCCGCACTTGATCGGCGGTAAAGACCCCAGATTGCTGGAGGATCGCGGTGAATGAATCTTCCGCGTCATCCATAACTGCGTAGATGAGTTTCCCTTCGTGGAAACACAAATACGCATTCTTCTCTGGGCCTTGCAGATAGAGCGTACCGGTCTTCCGGGCCAGGTTGATAAGGTTTAACAACTGCGTAATGCCAAAATCTTCCAGTCTGCCTTTTAGAGCCATTTCTGACCATCCTTAACGAGTAGCTTGTGACGGGAGGAAAATCCCGGGATCATTCCACCGTGGAGCGTGGAAGGCTTTCCGTTTGTCACCATTGAGGTTTTGATAGAAGTCATATTCATTTTCATAGTTATTGTACCGTAAGAGGAATGCACCTACAAGTTTGGTCATTATAACCGCCTTCGCACTCATAGCAAACAATTATCATTGCTTCTCCTTTCCTGAACTTGGATAACGTGCCTTATGCGTGTGTGCTTGTTCCAGGATGTTTTGCGCTCCCTGAATCGCGGCTTCGCCCTGTGTGCCGAGCATACTCCCCAGCTCCGCGAGCCGTGCTTCCCCCTCCAGGCGGGAGACTTGCGTGTTGGTGCGTCCGTCTTGCGTGTGCTTGCTCACGTGGAAATGGACATCGCCGAATCCGGCCAACTGCGGCAAGTGCGTGATGCACAGCACTTGATGGCGGATCGCCTCCGGCTGCTCGCGGGTCAATTGCCACAGCTTCGCGCCGACCACCGTCCCGATCCGCCCGCCGATGCCCTGATCCACCTCGTCAAAGATCAACGTCGGTGTCTGATCGGCCCGCGAAAGCACCGTCTTGAGTGCCAACATCAAGCGGGCCGTTTCTCCGCCAGAGGCGATGCGGGTGAGCGGCTTCAGCCCCTCGCCGATGTTGGGCGCGATCACAAATTCGATCTGCTCCAACCCGTTGCCGTCGAAAGCGGCCCGGTCGATGGG
>WFQZ01000243.1 GCA_015486785.1 Thermoflexales bacterium | reverse complement strand
CCTCCTATTTTGCACCAATTAGGCGGTCTTTGCCACCCCTATGTCCGAACTCACGTCCGAACTTGAGAAGCTGTTATGAACTGCGGTGTTTCCTTGCTGGAGGCTGCCATCTCTTCCCCGCACCGCCAGGCTGAGTGTGCCCTTTGCCCTCTCCGCGCGGCGGATTAAACTGGTGGTGCATGTGGAGGTGGCGCGTGGATGATTTTCGTGATCTGAAGGGGTTTGTGGCGTGGCTGGAGGCGCGGGGGGAGTTGGTGCGGGTGCGTGCGCCGGTGTCGGCGGAGTTGGAGATCACCGAGATTGTGGATCGGGTTTCCAAGGGGGCGGCTGATGCCGACAAGGCGTTGCTCTTTGAGCAGGTGACGGGGTACGAGCTGCCGGTGCTGATCAATATGTTCGGCTCGGCGCGGCGGATGGCGGGGGCGTTGCACGTGGCGGAGTTGGAGGCATTGCGGCGTAATCTCGCGGCGTTGCTGGACCCGCAGGTGCCGCGCGGCGTGGGGGCGACGTTGCGCCGGGCGCGGGGATTGTGGGACGCTTTGCACGCTGCCGGGTTGAAGCCCCGGCGGGTGAAGCGTGCTCCGGTGCAAGAGGTGATCGCGGTGGACGCTCCTTCGTTGGACGAACTGCCGATCCTCACCTGCTGGCCTCACGACGGTGGGCCGTTTATCACTTTGCCCCAAGTCGTCACCCGCCATCCGCAGCGCGGAACGCGCAATGTGGGGATGTACCGGTTGCAGAAGGTGGATGCCCGCACTTTGTTGGTGCATTGGCAGCGGCACAAGGACGGCGCGGAGCACGCCCGCCGCGCTATCGCGCTGGGGCAGGCCCGCATGCCCGCCGCCATCGTCTTGGGCGGCGATCCGGCGTGTATTTGGGCCGCGTCCGCGCCGCTGCCGCCGGATGTGGATGAGTATTGGCTGGCCGGTTGGCTGCGCGGCGCGGCTGTGCCCTTGGTGCCGTGCATCACTCAGCCGCTGGACGTGCCCGCCAATGCCGACATCGTGATTGAGGGCGAGATTGATCTGCGCGACCAGCGTCCCGAAGGGCCGTTCGGCGATCACACCGGCTATTACACCCCCGTGGAACGATTCCCCGCCTTCCACGTGACGGCGATCACGAGACGGCGCGACGCCATCTATCCGGCGACCGTGGTCGGCATCCCGCCGATGGAGGATTACTGGATGGGGAAGGCCACCGAACGGCTGTTCCTCCCGCTGTTGCAGTTGATATTGCCCGAAGTGGTGGATTACGCGATGCCCGCGCCGGGCGTGTTTCATAATTTGGTGTTGGTGAGCATTGACAAACGTTATCCGGGGCACGCCCGCAAGGTGATTCACGCCCTATGGGGGATCGCGCTGCTCAGCCTGGCGAAGGCGATTGTGGTGGTGGATCGCTGGGTGGATGTTCACAATCCGATGGAAGCAGCCTGGCAGGCCTTGGGGAACGTGGATTGGGCGCGGGATGTGATGCTCGACGAGGGGCCGGTGGATCAACTGGATCACGCCTCACGCCGCCCGCTGTACGGCGGCAAGATCGGGGTGGATGCTACGGCCAAATGGCCGGAGGAGGGACATCCGCGCCCGTGGCCGGAGGTGGCACGGATGTCCCCGGAGATCAAAGAGCGGGTGGCGCAACGCTGGGCGGAGTTAGGCTTGGGGCCTCTCCCGCGTTAGATTTGGAAATTCCCTCGCGCCGGAACGATCTTCAACCGGAAGTTTTCCACAAAAGTAAGCAGTTGCTGCTTCAAATCCAGCCATGGCTTGGTGCGTAGGATTTTCTTGCCCGTGGCCAGATCGCCGCACACGAACCCCAACCGCATCTGCGGCCAATCCCCGTACAAGGTGTACCATACTTCGGTGATCCGCAACGGCTGGTTGGACAGGCCCGGCAGGAACTTATGCGAGAGGAAGTCAAAAAACGGTTGTTCCATTCCCGCGCGGATGTCCCAGGTTAAAAGTAGTTTGACCGCGTCTTGATTGTCCACGTCACCAATTCACTTGCTTGAACTCGTCATCTTGAACTTGATAAATCCAGATGCGCGGATCGGTGAGATCGCCGTTGTCCTTGTACGTCAGATCGTCCAACAGCGTGTGTACCGTCCCGCCGTGCAGGGCCGAGGCGATCTTGCCCGCGTCCAGGGACTTGGCCTTTTGCACTCCGCCCGCCAACACTTGCAGCGCCACGTAGCCGTTCACCGAGTAGGTATCCGGGTTGCGATAGTTGACCACTTGATAGGCTTCTACCCATTGGGGATCGGCGATGTTATCGGGGCTGGGGGCGAAGGCACTGACGTACAAGCCTTGCGCGGTGCCGCCCGATTCGTCAATCGTCGCCGCGAGGAACGCGCCATCGCTGGCGAGCATCGGGGCACTCACCCCGGCCTTGATGAGCGCGTAGCGCAGGTACGGCGTTTCGATCTCGTACCCGGCGTAGAAGATCGCGTCGGGGGCCGCGGCCTGCACTTGCGCGACCTCGGCATCGTACTTGCCCTGCCCCTCTTTGACTTCGATTTGCGTCACCACTTGCGCCCCGTCCGCCTGCACCTCTTTGACCAGCGCGTCCGCCAGCCCCCGGCCATACTCGGTGTCGTTGTGCAGCACGGCGATCTTGGTGGCGTTGAGGTGCTGCGTCAAAAACCGCGCATCTACCGCCGCTTGCACGTCGTCGCTGGCGTTCACCCGGAAGAAGTTGGTGTAGCCCCGCCGGGTCAAACTCTGCTCCGAAGCGGTCGGCGTGATGATGATGAGCGGCATGTCCTTGTACAAGGCCATCGCGGCTAACGTCTGCCCGCTGTTGAGATGCCCGATCACGGCGATCACGCGCTCGCCGTTTGCCAGCGCGGCTTTGATTTGTTCCACGTTGGCGACCGCCACATCGCTATCCGATTCGTCATCCAACTGCCGCACGACGACCCGATACCCTAGCAGCCCGCCGCTGCGGTTGATCTCTTCCGCCGCCAGCCGCACCCCGCCCAGAACCGTTTGCCCGCCGTTGGCCTGGAAGCCGCTGAGGGGAACGGCCACGTACACGATCACATCGCCTTTGGTTGGCGCCTTGCCGCTCTTTCCGCAACCGCTCAAGAGCAAGGCCAGAAGTATGCTTAGCAAGAGAATTCGTCTCATCATTGTCGCTCATTTCCTCACAAGTGTTCTGGATTTTTCTCATACGTCGCCGCGATAGTCGTACACCTCGTTGAGGCTGCCGACCAAGTCATTGAGCCGCGCGACTTGCTCGCGGATGTCCTCAAACAGTCGCTCCGACCGCCCGCTTTCAATATCCTGCACGTTGATCAGTTGCACTTGGCTGTAAACGGTCGCCAGCGCGGTGAGGCTCTGTTCAAGTTGCAGTTCCGCTTGCTCCATTTTGGTCTGCAACGTGCGCAAGGTTTGCCATTGGGCGCGTTTCCCGGCGATCAACGCATCAAGCTGCGCTCCGATCTCCGCATCTCGTTCGAACTTGCGCCGCCCCAGCAGCGATTCCAGCTCCTGGGGCACGGATTTTAGCTGCTGGCGGAGCAGGGCATCCCGGCGGTACGCATCGAGCCGCGCCGCCAGTTGATAGATGTTGGCCACCCAATCGGCCAGTTGCGCGGCGGTATCTTCCAACCGCTCCCGCAGGATGCCTTTGCGTTGCTTGCGCACCAGAGCCTCAATGCGCCGTTGATACTCCAGGGCCTGCTTCACACTGTCCCGCAATTGCGGGTCGCGGATGCGGCCGGGGTTGAATTGCTCCTGAAACAAGTCCAAGAGCACCTTGGCGTTGGTCTCGGCGTCGGTGATGCTGGAATACACCAGCATGCCCACGGCCACCGCGCCCAGTGCGGGCCAGCCCCAGATCGGCCAGCGGGGGAAGGGGCGCGGCAGGAAGACCATGAGCAGGATGATCAGCGCGATCAGCACCGCATTTTCCCAACGGAAGAAGGCGTATTGCACGATGGCACTGCCGGCCCGTTTTTCGAGTTCAGAACGGATATTGGACATAGGCATCAAAAGTAAGTGGAGATGATCTTGTAGAGTTCTTCAATGTCGGTTTCGTCGGCGCGGCGGAACTGACCGCCGCCGCTTTCGGCGAATGAGCGCAAGAGTTTCTCGTCCGCGCCGTTGCCAAAGGCGATGGTGAACACCACGACCGGGAAGCTGCTGCCGGTGGTCAAGTGCTGCCGCAGTTCGGAGATGCGGTGATGGCTGCTGTTCTCGTGTCCGTCGGTCATCACCACCAGCGCGTTGATCGCCTCCGCGTCGCCTTGTTGCTGGAGATCGTCGAAGGCTTCCCAGATGCCGTCCACTAAGGCCGTTTCTCCGGAGGCATCGAGATCGTCTATGGCTGCGAGCAGCGATTGCCGCCCGCCCTCGTCAAGGGGCTGGAGCGGGCGCACCAAGCGGACTCCGGAGCTGAAGGTGATCAGCCCCACTTGGTCGCGATCCCCGCGTATCTGCTGCACGAAGGAGCGCAGCGCGGCTTTGGTCAGCCGCATCTTGGTGCCGGCCATGCTGCCGCTGGTATCCACCACCAAGTAGACGTTGGTGGGGCGTTTGGTGTACCACCACACATTTTGCACCACCTCCACCACCGCCTCTGAGGGAATCTGGAGCGTGGTTTGCGGCTGCCGCCAATCCACGGCCTGCGTGTTGGCGAACGGGCTGTTGCCCTCGTCCAGGCGGATGGATAGATCCGCCGGACGATAGCCAGCCTGCAAGAGGCGTTGTTGCGCTTCCGAGGAAAGCAGGTACGCGGCGAAGGCTTGATAGGTGCGCCGTTGGTTATCGCTGACCGGCGTCTCGCCGTCTTCGCCTAGCTCCAGCAGGGCCAGCGGATGATCGGCCCACAACGTCCCTTCTGCCGGGTAGATGGCGACCAGCGGGCGGTCCGGGTGCGCTTGATTCCAGGCCACGACTACGTTCTCCTGCGTCACGAAGGCATCCAGGAAGTTGCGGCCCTCTTTCTCCAACCGCTGGACGATTACGTCTTCGCCCTCGCCGTAGAATTGCACCGTGGCCTCGACGGCCCGCACGTAATCAATCGTCGTTTGCGCCGTGGCCGCTTCGGGGGTCAAGCCGCGCGTCAGCCCCGTTCCGGCGTAGAACTCGGCCAGCGTCGCCAGCAGCCCGCTGGCGTATCCCGTGCCGGGGTGATTCCATTTGAAGTTCGGGTTCTCCGTGGCCGCGCGTTGAATATCGGCCCAGCCCACCGGCTGATTCGGCCATCCTAGTTGCGTGGCCACGTCCTGCCAGGCCGCGATGACCACCGGACTGACGGCGTAACGGATCGGCTCGTCAAAGCGGCGGCTGCCGATGGGGATGAGCGTCTTTTCCTCCGTGGTGGGATTCTGCTGCGCTTCCCACTCGCGATTGAGCTGGTTGAGCCATAAGCTGCTGTCGGGCGCGATGGCTTGAAAGTCGGGGTGCGCCAAGCTCTGGGCGACGATCTTTTCGGGGGAGAGCGAGATTGTGCGGACTTGCATGGTTTTGCCGTCGGGTGTGCGGTGCTGCTGGGCGTTGAATTGCTCGGCCAGTTGCTGTAAAGTCGGCCCCATGCCCGGCGAAACGGCTATCGTCAGCTCTGCCGAGGTCGTCGTGGGGGTCGTTGTGGTGGAGGAGGGCACAGCGTGTTTGATCAGGCTGCCGAGAGCCAGGCCGAACAGGCAACACATAAAGGCACTTAGCAAAATGCCCGCGATAATCAAAAGCCAGGTTCGCTGCTGTTTGCTATTCATCGCTCCCTCAATTCGCCACGTTCAACTCGAACCAGCGCAGTAACGTCAACAACACCTCGCGGTCGGGGCTGCGCATGGCATCGCTGCGCGGCACGACAAATTCCACCCCGTGGTCTTTCCACTTGACGAACAAGCTCTCCGGGGTGGCGTCCACCGGCACGTTGGGATTGGCCGGACGCAGGCCGTAGGCCAACGCCTTCTTCTGCTGTGCCTCGCCCAACAAGTAGCGTTCAAATTCCAAGGCCGCGTTTTTCTCCAGCGCGGTGGTCTCCGGCCCCATCCACACGGTGTAGGGGAAATCAAACCAGGTGATGTACTGCGGATAGTAGAGCGTGAGCGGGTCATCCCAGCGGGTGAGGATGCCCTGCATGTTTTGCAGCAAGTCGCTTTCCAGCAGTTGCCCGCCGTCGCCGACGCTGTACCCAAACAGGGCGAAGTCTTCCGCCGTGTACGCGCTGGCACTGCTGAAGTCGGTCACTGCCCCCATCAGCTCCTTGAGCCACTTTTGGAAATCCGGCGCGGTGAGATCGGCCACGGTGATGTTGGTGCGCCCGTAATACTCCCCGGCGGCGGCGATCATCGCGGCCAGCCCGCCGACGTTCTTTTGCGGGTTCGGGACTACCAGCTTGAAGTAGCCCCACTCCGGCTTGCCGCCCAAATCCGGCCAGCCGCCCTTGGTGATGGCCGCGTCGTGGATGGTGCGCCAACTGATCGTGCCCAAGGATTTTTCCAGCACCTCCGCCCGGCTTTGGTAGATGCCCCAGGTGAAGAGGCTGATGGCCACCGGACGCGCTCGGTACTCGCCATCGGTGAGGAAGACATCCCGCCCCAGCCGCTCCTTGTAGGAGACGTTGGCCAGCTCCACCAGATAGCGGCTGTCCGGTATCCACACGGTGGGGAACTTATCCAGGGCTGCTTGCTGCTCCGCCGTGGGATGCTCCGGGCGGGTGTCGCTGTCGAGTGCTCCGAACTCGTTGCGATCCCAGCGGCCCAAGGCGGTGAGGCCGTCCATAGCGATTACTTCAATGTGAATGGAGGCCCCTTCAATCTGGTGATCTTCGGCGTTGAAGGAATCGGCGGCGTTTTGTACCCACTCGCTCACCGGCAACGCGGTCAACACGCGCACCGTGACGGCTTCCGGACGCTCAAGGGTCAACCCAGAGTCGGTCGCGCCCCCCGACTGTCCGGCTCTCAATGCCAGCGATACCCCGACGATCAACAGGACTACGGCCAAAATGCCTACGAAAATCCATCGCGTGCGGTTCATGCTCTCTTTGCCACCCTCTCGTGTCCTGGGAGTTCAGTTCCTCCCGCGTGAAAGCCACCTTCCAAAAAGGGCGCGTTCGCTGGAAGGAGTGGTCTCCTCCGCTTGCGCCCGCGCCCCGGTGATGGTTGATCTTACGCTAGTCCCAGTTTCTTGCGTCGCTCTGCCAACTGCGCATCCAGCGTCCCGCGCTCCAAGACGTCGTCGATCTGCTGATCGAGGCTGGTGGCGTGCATCTCTGCGGCGGCGGAAGCCTTATCCAGCCGCGAATAGACGCTCTGAGCCATGCGCTCAATGTCGGCGTCCCCGACGCCCATCAGGTCGTCCAGGCTCTTGATGGTCTTGACCGAGATCTCCTTGCTCTTGGCCAGCTCCAGCATCGCGCTGAGTTCCTCGCGCTGCTGCTTCATCGTCGCCAAGCGGGCTTCCAGCTTGACCTTGGCCTCAAGCAACTTCTGGTACTCTTGCTGCTGCCGCTCGGCTTGCTCCTTGTAGGAGGCGATCAGCCGTTGCGTGCTGTTGAGCTTGCTCTGCGCGGCGACGGCGGCGGCCTCGTTCCCCTCCATCAAGAAGGCGTCAATGGCGCGATCTAGCTCGTGAGCCTTGTCCTCGTAAGCGTCCAGCTTGCGCTTGAGCGAGCGCACATTGCCGCCCACGGTAGCGGCGGCGTCTTCCAGGTCCTCCAGGTTGTCTTCTACCTGACGGATGTACTGGTCTATCACGGCGATGTTGTTCTTCTTCAGTGCCTCGTCTACCAGAGCATGAAGGTTTGCGGAAATCAATGTGGAAACTTTTTCCAATAGCGATGCCATTTCGTTCCTCCTTTTTAGTAAGTGAATGGCTGATACTTAGAGTTTAGCGAAAATTCGCAAAAATGGAAGTCACATTTCCCCATACGCCGATCCGGTGGGGCGGTTGCAGATGCAAAAGTGGGCCGGGAATGTTCCCGACCCACTTAAACCCGTTCCGGTCACACTGCCGGACGCACGCTGCGGCTGATGTGTCCTCGGCCCCAGGTCATTCTTTTTCATACGGCTGCCCATCCGCCGCCGGGGGACGAGATTGTCCCACCACGCCGGCCAGCACGATCATCGTTACCAGGTAGGGCGCCATCAACAGGAACTGCGAGGGAATGGGTACGCGGAGGATCGCCAGCTTGGTTTGGAGCGAATCGGCAAAGCCGAAGATGAGCGACGCGCCAAACGCCCCGATGGGATTCCAGTTCCCGAAGATCATCGCCGCCAGCCCGATGAATCCTTTACCGGCGGTCATCAGCTCGTCGAAACGCGCCACGGAGCTGAGCACCAGGTACGCGCCGCCGAGTCCGGCGACCATCCCGCCTAGGATGACGTTGATGTAGCGCATGCGGAAGACGTTGATGCCCAACGTGTCGGCAGCGCGTGGATGTTCACCGACGGCCCGCGTGCGCAATCCCCAGCGCGTGTAGAAGAGCAGCCAGTAGATGAGGAAGACCAGCACTATCGCGGTGTACACCACCAACGTGTTGTTGAACAGTGACGGGCCGACGATGGGGATTTTGCCCAGGAGCGGCAGGGAAATCCGGTCGAAGGTCGGCGGGTTGTTGAGTGCCCCGTTCGTTTGCAGGTAGCGGGAGCTGAAGTAGCTGGTCAAGCCGGTGGTGAGGATGTTGATCGCTGTACCGGCGACGATCTGATCCACCTGGTACTTGATGGCCATCACGGCCAACAAGGCTGCCGTCAGCCCGCCAGCCAGAACCGCCGCGATCAGACCCCACCAGGTGCTGTGGGTGACACTGCCGATGAGCGCGGACATAAACGCCCCGGAAAGCATCATCCCTTCGATGCCGATGTTGACCACGCCGCTGCGTTCGCACATCACGCCGCTGAGCGCGGCCAGGGTGATGGGAATCGAGCTGAGCAACGTGGCCCCGATCATACCGGTAAGGTTCATTGACTTATCGCGGGCGGCCCAGGCCAAAAATGCGAGCACGAAGAACACGGAAACCAGGCCCAGGATCAAGTACACATTTTTGAAGCCTTTGGTGAGCTGCCACACGCCCGCCAGAGCCGCCAAAGCGACCATCAGATAGATGCCCGTCAGCGTGTGGAAGGTGAGGTCTGGGATCGGAGGCAAGTTTCCGGCGGTGACGTTGAAGGTAAACGTAGTGAGTTGCTCGGACGTAGTGCCGGGTACGAAGAGCACCCACGTCAAGAGCGCGAAAACGAGATAGGTGATGCCCATCCCTAACGCACGGCGAGTTTTTGCTGTTGCTTTGTCGTCCATTGTCGGCTCCTCCTATTGCCCCCAACCACGGGTGAGCTTCAATCTCTCGCCCTCTTCCAACCCGCGCAGCCGGTAGATGGCGCGGATGATGGCCGGAGCGGCGATGAAGATGATGATCAACCCCTGGAGGATAGATGTGATGTCCACCGGAATATGCGCGATGCCCTGCATATTCGTTGCCCCGGCCCGCAGTGCGCCGAAGAGCAGCGAGGCCAGCACCACGCCCGCCGGGTGACTGTTCCCCAGCAAGGCCAGCGCGATAGCGTCAAACCCGTATCCGGCGGAGAAGGCGTTGGGCATAAAGTGAATCACGCCCAGAATGTCCGCCGAAGCCGCCAGCCCGGCCAGCGTCCCGCTGATGAACATCGTCACGATGATCACCTTGGAGACATTGATGCCGGCATAGCGTGCCGCGTTGGGGTTTTGCCCCACGGTGCGGATTTCATATCCCAAGGTGGTCTTGAAGAGCAACCACCAGATGAAGATCGCCGCGATGAGTGCCAAGATGAAGCCCACGTTAAAGCGGATGGTGGGATCGGACGGGAAAAACTGCGGCAAGTAGGCCGAAGGCTGAATTTCGGGGCTAACCGGACGATACCCCGGTCGCGCCATCGGGCCGCCCACGTCGAGCAAAAACTCCGCCAGGCGGATGGCGATGTAGTTCATCATAATCGTATTGATAACCTCGTGCGCTCCGGTTTTCGCCTTGAGGAAGCCGACAATGCCGGCCCACACGCCCCCGCCGATCATCCCGGCGAGCAGGGCCAGCGGCAGATGGATGATCATCGGCAGGCCGGTGATGCTGTACCCGACGTAGACCGTGGTCAGCCCCCCGATGAAGTATTGCCCTTCCGCGCCGATGTTGAACAAGCCGCCTTGAAAGCCCAAGGCTACGGCCAATCCGGCGAAGATGTAAGGGGTGGTGATGCGCAACGTCTCGGTGATGTGGTACACGTCGCCGAACGCACCGGTGAAGAACGCGCCGTAAGCCAACGCGATCACGCTCCACGAGCGCGATAATCCCGCCCCCAGCCCTTCACGGAAGGCGGCGATCACACTGTCATCGGTGACGATGATCAGCAGCGCACCTATCACCAGCGCGGTGAACACGGCCAGCAAGGGGATCAGCAAAGCCCTTGCCAGGGATTCCAGTTGGGAAGTGGCTTTTTGCTCTTGCGTACTCATGCGGCCTCCTTTCCTGCTTCGGGATGCACGCCGGCCATCAGCAAGCCGATGTTTTCCTTGGTCGCTTGCTCGGCGGGCACGATCCCCATAATCTCGCCTTCAAACATCACCATGATGCGGTCGGCAAGCCCTAGAACTTCGTCCAATTCGGCGGAAACGACGAGCACGGCGGCCCCTTCATCCCGTTTACGCACCAATTGCGAGTGGATGTACTCAATAGAGCCGACATCCAGCCCGCGTGTGGGCTGGGCCGCGATGACCAGCTTCACCTCACGGCTCAATTCCCGCGCCACGATGACTTTCTGCTGATTCCCGCCGGAAAGATTCCCCGCCGGGGTGGTGATGCTGGGCGTGCGCACGTCGTACTCTTCGACCAACCGCTCGGCCCGCTCGGCGATCACGTTCGCGTGCATCACCAGGCCGGAGGCGATGGGCGGCAGGTAGTAAGTGTTGAGGATCAGGTTGTCGGCGATGGGGTAGCCCAACACCAGCCCGTCCCGTTGCCGATCTTCGGGGATGTGCGCGGAGCCTGTTTCGGTGATCACGCGCGGTGTTTCGTGCGTGATGTCCCGCCCGTCTAGGGTGATCTTCCCGTTGACGACGGGTCGCAGGCCGGTAAGGGCTTCCACCAACTCGGTTTGCCCGTTGCCCTGCACCCCGGCCACGCCGACGATCTCGCCGGATCGCACCTCAAACGAGATGCCGCGTACCGCCATCCGATGGCGATCCCCCATAACTTCCAGATTCTCCACCTTCAGCACCACGTCTTTGGGTTGAGCCGGCTCTTTGGGCACGGTGAGGATCACTTCGCGCCCCACCATCAGCGAGGCCAAATCCCGCTCGGTGCTGGTTTTGGGATCGGCGTGTCCCACAACTTTGCCGCCGCGCAGCACCGACACCCGGTCGGCCAGCGCCAGCACTTCTTTGAGCTTGTGGGTGATGAAGACCACGGATTTCCCCTGCGCCACCAGCGAACGCACGACTTCAAACAGTCCCTCGACTTCTTGCGGCGTGAGCACCGCCGTTGGCTCATCAAGGATTAGAATATCCGCGCTGCGATAAAGCAACTTGATAATTTCTACGCGCTGTTGCAAGCCCACCGGAAGCTCGCCTACCAGGTCGTTCGGGTCCACTTCCAGGCCGTATTTCTCGGAGATCGCGCGAACTTTGGTCGCGGCATCCTCCCGATCCAGTACAAAGCCGTGCTTGACCGATTCCATCCCCAGCATCACGTTTTCCGCCACGGTGAGCACCGGCACGAGCATAAAGTGCTGGTGTACCATCCCGATGCCCAGGGCGATGGCGTCATTGGGGCCGTGGATGTCGGCCTTTTTCCCCCGCACGTAGATTTCTCCTTCTTCGGGCGTGTACAGACCGTACAGCACGTTCATCAGCGTGCTCTTCCCCGCGCCGTTCTCGCCGAGCAACGCCAGGACTTCCCCTTCATTCAGGGTCAAGTTGATGTGGTCGTTTGCCAGCACGCCGGGGAATCGCTTGGTAATCCCTTTCAACTCCAAAACTGGGGGCATACAAACCTCCTTTGTCCTAGGCCAAAAAACGGTCGCCGTGACCGTTGTAAGAGGCTCTGGGGCGGCTGCTCACCGCCCCAGAGAAAACTAACGTTACCTAGTTGCTGAGGCCCTTCAGGTAATCCATCCAACCGGTGTCAATCGCGCCGTGGATGATCCCGTCTTTCACCACGTCCAGCTCCTTGAGCACGTCATCGGAGACCGCGCCCTTGGCCACCGGCGCGATGCCGACGCCGTTATTTTCCAGCGTGCCGACGTAGGTTTCGCCGTGGAAGCCGTTGAAGTTCGGGTCGGCGACTTTCTTGATCGTGTCGTAGACGGCCACGTCCATGTTCTTCAGTACGCTGGTGAGCACGATGTCCTTGTACTCCGGCGCGCTCACCGTCCAGTCCGTGTCCACGCCGATGATCCAAGCGTTGCCGTGCTCCTTGACCGCTTGCGCGG
>WFQZ01000242.1 GCA_015486785.1 Thermoflexales bacterium | reverse complement strand
GGCAAACAGCACCAACAACACGATCCCGCTCCACAAACTCAGCCTGCGCATACAGGCAGTGTACCCGATCCGCGAAGCGTGACCAGAAACAAAATGGGTGCGGCGATTAAACCGCACCCAGGTCAGAGGAAGTTGTAAAGGTAAATCTTTGCTCTTCGGCGGTGGAAAAGCTCACTCCCCACCGAGAATCTAGGGCTAGATTTTCTTGTGGCACAACCACCAATCGAGACATCCCTCTTGGGACTTGCGTTCCTCGGCCACCGCCTCGCTATCCGCCGGCGGGACGATCACATCACTGCCGAACAACTCATTCTCCGGCCAGTTAGCGGGCATAGCAACCCCGTGTTGGTCGGAAATCTGGAAGGCCTTGATCATCCGCAAGAACTCGTCGAAGTTCCGCCCCAATTCTTGCGGGTAGTAGAGAATGGCGCGGATGATGCCCTTGGGATCAACGAAGAACACCGCGCGAACGGTGTTGGTGCCCTTGCCGGGATGAATCAGCCCCAGCGTCTTGGAGACGTTGCCGTCATCGGCGATGATAGGGAACTCTATCTTTTCGTGCAAGTTCTCCTCAATCCACTGTGCCCACTTGATATGCGAGAAAACCTGGTCCACGCTCAAGCCGATCAACTCGGTATTGAGCTTGCGGAACTCCGGGTACCGCTTCTGGAAGGCGTAGAACTCGGTGGTGCATACCGGCGTGAAATCCGCCGGATGGCTGAAGAGGATGAACCACTTACCGGCGAAGGCTTTGGGCAATTCCATCACCCCGTGCGTGGTCTGTACTTTCATCTCTGGGAACTTATCACCAATCAAAGGCATGCTATCCATAGAAAACCTCCTTAAGTTAGGGTAATTTGTAAAGTCAATGTCGTTATTATAGTATCCATCTATTAAATTGTCAAGCCGCCAGCCGAGAATCGAGGAACATCACGGTTTCTTGCCGGGCGCGGCCTTTACGGTTGACGAGGCGGCATAGTGCATAAAATTGGATGGTGCAATTCTACTTTGAATGGAGGAGAGATGTCAATTCGATTTGGGACGGATGGTTGGCGGGACGTGATCAGCGACACGTTCACGTTTGAAAATGTGCGCTTGGTAGCGCAGGCGATTGCGGATTATGTGCGGGAGGTCGCGGAGCGGAAAACTCCGGAGATCGTGGTGGGATTCGATACGCGCTTTCTTTCCGACCGCTACGCGCGGGAGGTGGCGCGGGTGATGGCCGGGAACGGCATTGTGGCCCATCTCACGCGGGCCGACGCTCCCACTCCGGCAGTCTCCTACGCCGTGGTGGATAAGCAGGCCGAGGCCGGGGTGATGATCACGGCCAGCCACAACCCGCCGCGCTACAATGGCTTGAAGCTCAAAGCCTCGTTTGGCGGCTCCGCGCTGCCGGAACAGGCGCGGATCGTGGAGGCGTTGCTGGAGCGGAATCAGTTGGAAGCTCGCGGCCCGAATATGATGGATTACGAGCAAGCACTCAAGCGCGACCTGATCCGCCGTTTCGATCCGGCGTGGGCGTACTATCAACACCTTTCCACGCTGGTGGACTTAGATGTTATCTCCAGCGGCGAGACCCGCGTGGTCGCCGATGCGATGTATGGTTCGGGGCGGGGCGCGTTTCGGGACCTGCTCAGCCGCACGCGCTGCCACCTCTACGAAATCCGGGGCGAGATGAACCCCGGATTCGGCGGCATCCACCCGGAGCCAATCGCGCACTACCTGCAAGCACTCAGCGCGGCCATCCAGACCTACCACGCCGACATCGGGCTGGCCACCGACGGGGACGCGGACCGCATCGGCGCGATGGACGGCCAAGGCAACTTTGTTGACCCGCACCACATCTTCGCGCTGGTTTTGCGCTACCTGGTGGAGCGGCGCGGCTGGGAAGGCACGGTGGTGAAGTCCGTCTCCACCACCCGCATGGTGGATCGGCTGGCGCAGCGGTATCATCTGCCGCTCCGTGAAACGCCGGTCGGCTTCAACCACATCGCCGATTACATGCTCAACGATCACGTGCTCATCGGCGGCGAAGAGTCCGGCGGGCTGTCCATCAAAGGACACATCCCCGAAGGCGACGGCATCTTGATGGGCATGCTGCTGCTGGAAGTGATGGCCTCCGCCCACGCCGGGCTGGGGGAGCTGGTCGCCGACATCCAACGCGAAGTCGGCCCCACCAGCTACGCCCGCCGCGACATCCCCTTGCAACGACCGGTGCCCAAAAAGGAGATGGTCACGCGCTTGACCGACGCCGCGCCCACGGAGTTAGCCGGGCAGCAGGTGGTGGATGTGAGCACGCTGGACGGAGTGAAGTACGTCCTGGCCGATGAAGCCTGGCTGCTCATCCGGCCTTCCGGCACCGAGCCGGTGTTGCGGGTCTACGCAGAAGGCCGATCCGAGTCGGAAGTGGCTGCTCTCCTGAGCTTCGGCCAACAAGTATC
>WFQZ01000241.1 GCA_015486785.1 Thermoflexales bacterium | reverse complement strand
TGCCGGAGGTGACGCGGGACGACGTGGAGGCGGTGGCGGAGGTGCTCTACACCACCGGCAACATCGGCCCCTTGTGCGAGTTCGTGGAGGATAAGTACTTCCCGGTCTTCAGCAACCGGGACTACCGCTGGGCGAACGAGTTGACGGTCAAGACGGCGTTCCTGAGCCTGCTGTTCAACGACATCCTGTACATTATGGACTCGGAGCCGGAGATTGGGCGCGGGTACGCCGACCTGGTGATGATCATCCGGCCTGATATGCGCCGCTTTACGGTGCTGGACATCCTGATCGAGTTCAAGTACCTGGGGCTGGACGAGGTAGGGTTGAGCGGAGAGGACGTGCGCGGGATGAGCCGCGGGGCGTTGCGCTCCCTCCCGCAGGTGGAGGAGAAACTGGCTCAAGCACGGGCGCAGTTGGACAAGTATCGCCCGCTGCTAGAGGCCAAGTACCGCGATGACCTGCGGCTGCACACCTACGCCGTGGTCTCGCTGGGCTTCGATAAGCTGGTGTGGCAGGAGGTCGAGCGATAAGGGGACGAGATGATGGCACTCCTATCACGGCCTGGATAAAAATCCGGGCCGTTTTTGTCGCCGTCGGCCTTGCCTTTTTCTAACGTCTCGCTAAAATGAATCGCACTTTGCCCCCACAGATCGAGGTGATGAAATGCACGTCTTAGTGGTAGACCCAAATGTCGCTTTTGCTACGTTGCTAACGGAGGAACTGAGCCGTCAGGGCTACGATGTCACGCAGTGCGCGGACGGTGCGGAAGCTCTCAATGCGGCGCGTGCTTACACGCCGGAGTTGGCTTTGTTGGATATGGCCTTGGAAGAGCCGGATGCCATTGATCTGGCGCGACAGCTCCGTGAGATCAATCCGTCTTTGCACCTGATGTTGATCCCGCTGATCGGTGAGGATTTAGACCCTAGCACCACGGCGATCTCGGTGCAAGGCGTGCTTCCCAAGCCCTTTTTCCTGCCCGAACTCCCGGAACGCATTGAGGCTGCTTTGCGTGCTCCGGTGCAGACGGATTCCGCTCCATCTGCACGAACCGAGCCTGCGCCTGTATCGTCGCCGGAGCCGGAACCGGAAGCGGTGGAGACGGTGAAGATCGCTGCCCCGCCGCCTATTCAGGAGACGACTCACAAGGGCGGCATCTCGCCTCAGAGCTTCCGCCGCTGTCGGCGCGACGCTATCCGTGCGATGGAGGAGCTGGCGCGGGAAGTCGGCGCGGATGCGGTGTTGCTTTCGGTGGGGGACGAGTTGATCACGTGGACCGGCCAGGTCACGCAGACGGACGCCGAAGCTATCGCGGTGGCCGTTTTGCACGGCTGGAATACCGCGCAGGAGGTGGCGCGGATTTTGGGCCGCGAACAGAGCCACTTTGAGCAGAGCATTTCCGGTGGGGACTACATGCTTTACGCCTTGAGCGTGAAGGCTGACGCGCTCCTCTCGGTGGCGATCCGTGGCACGGCCCCGTTGGGACTGCTGCGTCACCGCACGCGCGGCGCGGCGGAGGAAATCGCGGAGATGTGTATCTGAACGATGCTGCCATTTGCACTGCTGCTGTTTGCGGTCTATTTGCTGGCGGATACGCGCTATCCTTGGGATGGCGCGTTGCTGTTCCTGCTGTCGCTCGCGTTGCTGTGGCGGTACGTTAAGCGTGAGCCGCCTCGTTCGCGGCGTGTGCGCCGCCACGCTCCGCCATCGTGGGAGCAGATGCTCCCGTGGTTCGCGCTGCTGCTAACAACGTGGATCGGCTTGATGTCCCGCCGCCGCCCACCGGAGGCGGATTTCACGCCGTTGCTGCTGCTGTGGCTGCTCGCCATCGGCTCTATCGGCGGGATGTGGGCTGTGCGAGCCTGGCAGAAGGCGCGGCCATCGCTCTCGCGCCGCGAGATGTGGGGGCTGGGCGGCTTGCTGCTGCTGGCCGGCGCGATGCGTTTTCTGGCCTTGGGGCACATTCCCGCCAATCTGGGCGGCGATGAGGGCACGCAACTTCTGGCCGGGCTGAAACTGGTGCAGCGACCGCTGGGCAATCCGTTCGCTACCGGCTGGTATTCCGTGCCCACGCTCTCGTTCTTGGGCTACGGGCTGACGATGCGCTTGGTAGGGGCGGGGATCGCCGGGGGACGGTTGCTCTCCGCGCTGGCCGGTACGTTGACTGTGGGGACGACTTGGCTGCTGGCGCGGGCGTTGAGCGGTCGGCGCGGCGGTTGGATCGCCGCGCTGGTGATGGCGTTTTCGGCGTACCACATCCACTTTAGCCGTTTGGCATCCAACCAGATTTTTGACCCGCTGGTTGGTTCGCTGGCCATGTGGCTGTTGTGGCGGGCGTGGCGTGCCTCCGACGCCGATCCCGCGCCGGAGTGGGGGTTGAGCGGGCTGATCGCCGGGCTGGGGTGGTATGCGTACTTCGGGGCGCGATGGGTGACGCTGCTCATCGGGCTGTTGCTGGCGTGGCGGATGCTCGTTGAGCCGCGCTTTTGGCAGCGTCGGCGGCGCGGCTTGATGCTGTGGGCGCAAGGCTGGCTGATCGCCGTGATGCCGCTGCTGGGCTGGTACTCGGCTCATCCCAGTGCGCTGGTGGAGCGGTACAACGCGGTCAGCATCTTCGCTTCTGGCTGGCTGGCGCGGGAAATGGTGAACACCGGGAAGAGTATGCTCGCGCT
>WFQZ01000240.1 GCA_015486785.1 Thermoflexales bacterium | reverse complement strand
CGGTGACGCCGTCCCCCACGGCAACCGTCCCGCCGGTGGAGTTGTGGCTGCTGACCCCCACGATCACCCCCACCGAGACGCTCGCCCCCTCCGCCACACCGACGCTTGCCCCGGCGGTGTGGCAGCTTCCCGCGCCGGTGATTCCGGAGACGTGGGGCGTCAACATCCACTTCACGCAGCCTGCGCCGGGGGAAATGTCGCGCCTGCAAGCCCTGGGCGTGCGTTGGGTGCGCAAGGATTTCTTCTGGGGCGAGGTAGAGCACGAACGCGGACGCTATGACTTTTCGCGCTACGATGCCTTGTTGTCCCATTTGCAAGCTCACAATTTGCGCCCGCTCTTCATCCTTGATTACGGGAACGCGCTCTATGATGGCGGCGTTTCCCCACACACGGCGGAGGGACGCGCCGCCTTTGCGCGGTTCGCCGCCGTCTCTGCGGCGCACTATCGCGGGCAGCCTATCGTGTGGGAAATCTGGAACGAGCCGAACTTGGCGCAATTCTGGTTCCCCACGCCCAACGCCACCGACTACGGGCAGCTTGCGCTCACCACGGCGCGGGCAATGTACCGCGTCGACCCGTCCGCCATCGTGATCGCGCCGGCGGTGGTCGGGTTTCCGTGGGATTTCTGGCGCACGCTGGGCGATGTGGGCACGCTGCGCCATCTCAACGCCGTGTCGGTTCACCCCTACGGCCAGGCTCTGCCGGAGGATGCTTTGCCCCACTACCGCGAGTTGCGCCGACTCCTGGCGCAGCTCAATCCGGCGTGGGACGTGCCGATCATCGCCAGCGAGAGCGGTTACTCCACGCTCAGCGGCGGGATCGCCGAGCGGACGCAGGCGGCCTATCTGAGTCGCTACTGGCTCATCGGCCTGAGCTATGACTTTCCCCTGAGCATCTGGTACGATTGGCGCAACAACGGCACCGATCCGGCGGCGTTGGAGGAGAATTTCGGCGTGGTGCGCTACGATCTCACGCCCAAACCGGCCTACCGCGCGGCCCAGACGTTGAGCCGCACGCTGCGCGGCTATCGGTTTATGCGGCGCATCCCCCGGCGGCGGGACGATGAGTATGTGCTGCTCTTCCAGCGGCGCGAGCAACTCGCGCTGGCCGCTTGGACGGTGAGCACCACGCACGTGATCACGCTGCCGCTGCCCACCGACTCGGTCACGGTGGTGACGATGGGCGGCCAGGTGACGCATACGCCGCTCCCGCCCCAGGGATTGCCGCTGCGCCTGGATGCCGCGCCTCGCTACGTGTTGCTCGGCGCAGGCGGATCGCCCGGACGCTTGGGGGACTGGCGACCGTCAACCACGCTGCAAGTGCTCCGCCCGCGCCAAGAGGGCGTGCGGGTGGTGCTGGGAAATCCATTTTCAGAGCCGCGCGCCGCCGCCCTTGAAGTGTGGAGCGGCAACCGTCAGCTTGGGGCAACCGACTGCACCCTTCCGCCCGGCAGAACGCAGACCGTATGGATCCCACTGGCTCCGCTGACGGCCACGGAGACGGCGGCAGAGGTGCGCTTGATCTCGCCGGATGACTTCCGTCCCGCGCTGCAACGCGCTGCCATCTGGCTCATTCAACCTTAATCGGAGGAGCGATTATGAAATACATCCTGTTTGATCTGGACGGCACTTTGTACGCGGATGCCGACAGCATGTTTGACGAGGTGCGGGCCAACATCAACCGCTGGCTGATGCGTGCCCTGTCCCTTTCGGCGGAAGAGGCCCGCAAGCTCAACCACGAGTATTTTCAAACCTACGGCACGACGATGGCCGGATTGCTGCGGCATCATCCGGGCGTGGATATAGAGGACTATCTGCAAGCCGTGCATCGGGTGGACGTGCGCCGCTATTTGCCCCCCAACCCGGCCTTGGCGGCGATGCTGCGCAGCCTGCCGGCCCGCAAGGTGGTCTTCACCAACGCCATCCGCGAATGGGGCGAACGAGTCCTCGCCAGCCTGGGCGTCCGCGAGCACTTTGAGGCGATCATTGATGTGCGGGTCGTGCATTACCAAGGGAAGCCGCTCCCGGCGGCCTATCATCAGACGCTGGCCTACCTCAACACCACGGCGGATGAATGTGTCATGGTTGAGGATCAAGCCCGCAACCTGGCTCCGGCGCACCGGCTGGGGATGCGCACCGTGTGGATTGGCGCGGAGAAGCCGCCGGGCGAGCATGTGGACTTCGCCGTGCCCGATCTGCTGTCCGCCGCGCCGATCCTGCAACATCTGTGCCGCTGAACTCCGCCGCCGGTCTCGCAAGGTGCCGTGCGGGGTTTGCTTTTTTGCGCCGCTGGCTATAATGACAATGTATTTGTTGCCATCGCCAGAGCTGTTGATTGCAGCGGAAGAATGGCCGGTGCGCGGCACTGGTTAGGTGGCAAAATTAACAAACACGGTACAAGGAGGCCGTTGATGAGTTACTTGAATGAACAAGATGCTGAATTTCTGCGTTGGCAAGTGGAGAAAGGGGGACCCACGTCTGATGAGTATGAAGAAGTGCAGGCAGTATTTCATCGGATGGGAGATACCGTTCGTGAAGGGCGTGCAAGTCGTCCTGAAATTAACGCCGAGTTCCGGAGGCTCATAAGCCCACTGCTTGCCAAACCGGATAATATGATGGCGAAGGCCGTGTTGAGACCCTATGGGTATGCGGGGGATTTTGAGATAATAGATAATATCTACACGTATTGGCATTCTGATAATCCTCTTTTTATAAGATGGGACGAATTTGCGCACTGGCAAACGGCCGTGCAAGCCGTTAGGAATCGGAAAGCGTATTTCATTGAGCGTCTGAGGGAGTTCGGGGATCAAGCAAGTGGCGCAAGGTATAGTGTGCTGGATGTGGGGAGCGGCCCAGGCCGGGACATAAGTGAGTACTTGGGAAGCTACCAAGGAGATAATGTCGAATTTGATTGTGTGGATATGGACCCTCGTGCGATAGACTACGCCAAGGAATTGTGTCGAGGCTACGAGACACAGATTGAGTTCTATTGCAGTAACATATTCCACTATCGGGCAAGCAGAGAATATGATCTTATCTGGTCGGGAGGGCTGTTTGATTATTTGACGGATGATCAATTTGTGCTCTTGCTAAAACAGTTACGCTCTATGTGTAAGGCGGAAGGGAAGATGATCCTCGGGAATTTCTCCATAGACAACCCCACCCGAGATTTTATGGAAGCGGGAGATTGGTATTTGCATTATCGCACGGAGGACGATCTCATCAGATTGGCGTTGGCAAGCGGGGTAGAACAGGATTCCGTCAGGGTAGAACAAGAGGCTGCGGGGGTGAACTTGTTTTTAGTGATTGAGGGCAATTAATCACCGCAAGAGATGACAGGTGCGACGCGCTTCCAAGGTGCGTCGCACCGAATTTATGGGGGGAGTTCTTGTGATGAGTGTGGATGCTATGATACGAAACATCAAACCTTTACGAACCGACTATTCCAGTGAGCGGGAGCGGACTTTGGCTCAAGTCTTTCATCGGTACTTCGGCGCGGGGATCCCCTTCCTCCCGCCCAGGGAACTCGACCGGGTGCGCTCGGAAATCCCTGCCGTGGCGGCCCGCCTGATGCGTTCCCTTGACCCGTCCCGGACAAGCGCGGGGCAGGAGGAGCAGACCTGGACGATGGAAGCGATCATCGCCTTGTTGGAAAAGGGCTACAATCCGGTCCCCCTGTGGTCGGCTTTCCTGAGCGCGTCGCTATGTGTGGCCGGTCTGGAGGGTCTGAGCGGGCGGGGCGACCTTCAGGTCCTGGAGTTAGGCTGCGGAGCCGGCTGGTCCACCTTGATCCTGTACAACCTGCTGCGCCAATTTGCAGGGGAACGCTTTGTCTTGCACAGCGTCGATAGTTCCCCCTATGCCATCGCCTCTACCTCCAGGATGTTGAGCCACTTCCATATTCCCTATCGCATCGTGGTCAACGGCGAGGAAGTCGTCAGTGAGGGGGCGCAAGCAGGCGCGGATTGGCCAACGGTAACGTTGCGGATGCAGCCATTCACCTCCGCCCTGGATCGGTACAACGCCGACTCCATCGGCGCAGCTTATTCGAACCACGCCACGGCCTACCTGGAGCCGTCCGCGTACAGGACGGTTATCGAGAAGCTCTACCGCGTGCTGATCCCCGGCGGGACGTTCACCGGTGAATCCCTGGACCCCGACTTTTCGTTGAGGCCGGGCAAGCTCTTTGTGCTCGGCGCGGTGCTCAGAGGTAGGAACCGCGAGCGGTTCAGCCGCTTCCCGCCGGAGCAGCGTTACGAGTTCAAGGCGGGGGAAGGCGGCTACAAGATCATCCGCGTCATGCGTGATGAACCGTCTGCCGCTTTCCTCGATTGGCTCCACTACCTCCTGTACCACGGGCATCTCGGCATTTTGGGGAAATACTTCGGCGTACTCCAACGCTCCGTCGGTGCACAGAGGAAGATGCGCTCATGGGTTCGCGTTCCCTCGCGTGACCTTCGCTCGATGATAGAGGAGGCAGGGCCGCAAAGATGGCAGGTCGTCAGCTCGCCCATTGACGCGCTTCTCCCACCTTACATCCACACATTGCAGATCAGGAAATCCATAAACCCCGGAGGCAACGATGAAACTCACGTATGACGTTCAATCTCTCGAAGAAGTGTACCTCGCCACCATTGAGGATAATCTCCGCTCGGTCGACCGCATCCTCGCGCAGTTGGGGATCGCCGACATCCCCCTGGAGCAATTTCAGGGGATATTGTTCCAGGCCTCGCAAAGCCTGACGCAACGCTGGCGAACGGGCCGGAAAACCGTCCGCACGCAGATCGCGCGGATGCTCATTCCCGATTACCCACGTGACGTGTTGGAGCTGTCTTTAGCCGTTGATGCCATTATCAATCTGCTGGACGATCTTCTGGATGAGCTACTAGCCGAGGAGCAAAAAGCGGCCTATATCCTTGAGTTTGTCAGGGTGCTGGCGCTCTTTAATCACCTGCACGTTCCGCCGGAGTACCAGGAGCGCATCGCCGATTACTTCAACAAGTGCATCGGTATCGTCGTGGCCGAGATCGTGTATCGGGAGAAGATGAAGGCGACGGATGACTTCGGCGACAGGCTCTCGTATGCGCTACAGTGCTACGACGCCAAGAGCCTGGATATGGATGTCTTTATGGAGCTTCCTCTGGTTGAGCTGTTGGAGAGTGCTCAGATGGTGGATGATTTGGTGGCTTTCACCAGGATTCATCGGGCCGTCGCGCTGATCCGCAAGGACTTCCACGATCTCTCGCACGACAAAGAGAACCACACCGAAACGCCCATCGTCCTCCTCTCCTACGAGGGCCGGGAGGCCTTAGGGCGTTATATGGAGGCGATGATCGCGCACTACGCAGCGCGGAATCAAAAGCCGCAGGGCGCGGGGGACGCCCTATTCTCGCGCATTGCCGCCAACATCCACGAATTGATCGCCCAGGAGTTAGCGGCGGCGCGGGCCGATCTGGCCGTCCTGCGTGAAGGTGAGGACGCACGCGCCGCCGGGTAGATTTTCAAGGGGGGAATCGCTCCGCGCACTCCGCGCCTTGACGGTGAGTAACGGCGGATTGCCGTTGAGCCGGTTTCATCCGGCTTACCCGCTTCAGCCTGGGAGTTCACTCCTAGGTCAGGGGGAAGCTCTTTGCTCATTCCGCGTCTTGGCGGTGAGCCGTTACCGGTGATTGTACAATGCCGATAGTCTCGATTTGAAGGAGGGATACCATGCTTACAAGCATCACTATTCGAGGGTTCAAGTCTTTAAGTGATATTCAGGAATTAGGATTAGGGACGATCAATGTATTCATTGGCGCGAACGGCAGTGGCAAGAGCAACTTGTTGGAGGCGTTTGGCATCCTAAGTGCCGCCATCGCCGGCCGGGTGGATGATCAATCGTTACTACAACGGGGTGTTCGTCCAGGTGTGCCGGCGTTATACAAAACGGCCCTTCGGGAAGAGGAAAGAATACCGACAACCATTACCCTTGAGGTTCAGGGGGCTTGGGGGAATGACGAGATTGCTTACAGCGTATCCATACAAAACCCAATTAATAAACCGGAGCCGAGTTGGCGGTACTTAACTGAGAAGCTGGAAAAGAACGGAAAGCGCATTGTTTCATATTCTCCGCGCGGGAAGACGTTCATATCAGGCCTGTCGACGATGAATGAGGACATTCTGAGCCTCGATAATCGCTCCGGGCTTGTTTCATTCATCCAGGGTTATCAAGAGCTGAACGGCTCTCCCCGCGAATTTATTCGCTCTGTAAGCAGCTATGCAATTTACGCACCTACTACGTCTGCTCTGCGAGGCATACAACCCGATCAGGTGCAACGTGAACCGTTAGGGCTGTCGGGAGGCAAACTGCCGGAAGCCATTGAAGATATTTTGGATGCCCAAAATAACAAGTTCGGCGATCTGGAATTAGAAGAGGTGCTTGAACTATTAGACTGGGTGCAGGATTTTGACATTGTGTCGCCATCACGTCAGATATTGTCATCTAGCGTGCCGTCTTTGCGGCGGGTAATCCGCTTTCGGGACCGGTGGATGCGGGATGGCCGCGACGAGCTATCGGGATATGATGCTAGTGAAGGAGCGTTGTACGTCCTGTTTATGCTTACTTTAGCGGTTCATCCGCTGGTCCCGCCCATCTTTGCCGTGGATAATTTTGACCAAGCCATGCATCCCCGCTTGGCAAGAGCACTGACACGATTATTCTGCCAACAGGTGTTATCCTCGGAAAGGCCCCGCCAAGTGTTTATCACTACCCATAATCCGCTCGTGCTGGATGGGTTAAATTTAAGGGACGACCGAATACGGTTGTTTGCTGTTGAGCGCGATACGCATGGGGCCACCAAAGTGTATCGCGTGCAAGTCTCCGATGAGATTCTAAACGCAAAACAAGGGGGGCTAACTTTGTCCACATTATGGGTAATGGGACGATTAGGCGGTGTGCCCGATATTTTTTAGGAGAGACGCTAGATGAACATTGCAACCGTTGTGGAAGGCCCCACGGACCGGATGGTTCTAGAAGCTGTTATTAAGCACTTAGTGCCGGGCGCACATTGTTTTTTTAGACTGCAACCGGTTAGTATTGGCGACACTTATGGAGAAACCGGCACCGGCTGGAAAGGCGTTCGTAGATGGTGCCAGGATACTTGGCAACTCCCAGACGCGAGCTTGGAGCTGCTACTTTCGGGGCAATCCGGAGAGGCGATAGACATACTGGTCATTCATGTCGATGCCGATGTGGCTACCGAGCAGGATTTATTAGATGGTGCAGATGACACCCCACCGCTTGAAGTAAACAAACCCTGTCCGCCCATCCAGGACACAATTGAGGGGCTAAAGCGGATTATTGTCGAAAAGTGGCTCAACTCATCTGAATTACCTTACCAAGTCGTGTTCGCCATTCCCTCCCAGGATATGGAGAATTGGACGTTCGCAGCATTGTTTCCGCGAGACCCTTTGTGCGCTCGGCCTGCCTATGAATGCTTCCAGAGTGGGAAGCAGTGGCCGGGGTACTTATTAACACTTCAGGAGTATGCGGTAAATGGGAAGAAGTTGTTGAAACGCAGCTCAGGAAGGGTCAAAAAGCATCGCCGGAACTACGGAAAAGTTCTGGCCACAATTTCCGCGAGGTGGGTTGACGTTCGCCGCATTTGTACACAAGCCGAGAACTTTTCCGAGGACCTCCTACTCACCGCAAGAGAACGGAAGTCGCGGAGGAAGGGCTAGAGGTAAGCTCTCTGCGCACTCTGCGCCTTGGCGGTGAGCAGTTACCGGCGATTGTACAATGACCAATAGTCTCGATTTGAAGGAGAGAACCGTGCTTACAAGCATCACTATTCGAGGG
>WFQZ01000239.1 GCA_015486785.1 Thermoflexales bacterium | reverse complement strand
TTCCACCACGTGGTAATTGGTGACGATGTGCCCTTGGGCATCGTAAACGAAGCCGGAGCCGGTGCCTTCCTGCGGCACCGGGTTGAAGAAAAAGTCATATCCCATAGAAGTCACCGAGATATTGACCACCGCGTTGCCGGTGGCCGCGTACACCGCTTCCACCTGATTTTCCAGATTCGTCACCGCGTCATTGGGCGTCACGACGATAGGGGCGGGGGCCACCGCCGCTGCCGGGGTGACCGTCGGCGCGGCCTGGGGCGCGGCGGGAACGTTTTCCCGTGGCGCCAGCGGCTGCGTGGCCGCGCATCCCAAGGAACTGAGCAACAGGAACACCACGCTAAAAATGACCCATCTTCTCTGCATCGCTGTACCTCCTCTATAATCACCGCGAGGCAAATGCTGCCGGACTTGCCATCTAAGCAGTCGCTTCCTCGCATCCGGAATGATACCCGATTTCGATGATTTTTGGTAACAGCTTAGTCGGGGTCGAGCCAGCCCGATGCTCTCCGCGTCCCTTGCGGTGACTCCCCCGAAGCACAAAGGCACGGCGAGCCGCACTTTATCACCAGGACGCGATCCCGAAATCCGCGCACTTGCTCAAAGACGAGCCTCAAGGTATCATGCCGCGTGGTACTTTGCCAGGAGGAGGCTGCGAAGATGGATTTTGAGAAGCTGGGAGTTTTTTACCTGGGTAAGCTGTATGACTTCCGTCAGCGGCGGCGGGAGGAGCCGTTGTTGATGTACGATGCGCGGGATTTGACCACGCACGCCGTGTGTGTCGGGATGACCGGCAGCGGCAAGACCGGCCTCTGCCTCACCGTGCTGGAGGAAGCGGCGATTGATCACGTCCCGGCGATCATCATTGATCCCAAAGGGGATATTACCAACCTGCTGCTCACGTTCCCCGACTTGCGCCCGGAGGACTTCCGCCCTTGGATCAACGTCGACGACGCCCGCCGTCACGGGCTGAGCTTGGACGAGTTCGCCGCGCAGCAGGCCGACCTATGGCGCACCGGCTTGGCCGAGTGGGGGCAGGATGGCGAGCGCATCCGTATGCTGCGCGACACCACTGACTTTGTGATCTACACCCCCGGTAGTGAGGCCGGAGTGCCCGTTTCCATCCTGCAATCCTTCGCCGCGCCGCCCCTTGATTGGGACACCGAAGCCGAAACCCTGCGCGACCAAATCCAGGGGACGGTCAGCGCGTTGCTGGGCCTGCTGGGCATTGACGCCGATCCGATCCGCTCGCGGGAGCACATCTTGCTTTCCAATCTCTTTGAGCATTACTGGCGGCAGGGGACGGATTTGGACTTGCCCAAGCTGATCCTCGCCATCCAAAAGCCGCCCTTTGACAAACTGGGCGTGTTCGACGTGGATACGTTCTTCCCCCCGGCGGATCGGTTCGCGCTGGCGATGAGCCTGAACAACATCATCGCCGCGCCCACCTTCAAAAGCTGGCTGCAAGGTCAGCCGTTGGATGTGCCGGGGTTCCTGGCGACGCCGGAGGGCAAGCCGCGCCACGCGGTCTTCTACATCGCCCACCTCAACGATGCGGAGCGCATGTTCTTCGTCACGATGCTCCTCAATCGCATCATCAGTTGGATGCGCACTCAGCCCGGCACCACCAGCTTGCGCATGCTGGTCTACATGGACGAAATCTACGGCTTCTTCCCGCCGGTCGCCAATCCGCCCAGCAAAAAGCCCTTGCTCACCTTGATGAAGCGCGGACGCGCCTTCGGCGTGGGCATGATGCTGGCGACGCAGAATCCGGCGGATTTGGATTACAAGGGCTTGACCAACGCCGGCACGTGGTTCATCGGGCGTTTGCAGACCGAGCAGGATAAAGCGCGGCTGCTCGACGGCTTGAGCAGTGCCCAGGCCGGCTCCGGGCTGGATCGGCGCACATTGAACGAGATGTTGAGCGGTTTGCAGAAACGCATCTTCCTGATGCACGACATCCACGCGGCTGAGCCGGTGGTCTTCCAGACCCGCTGGGCAATGAGTTATCTGCGCGGCCCGTTGACCCGCGAGCAAGTGCGCGATCTGATGCGCGGCCATCCGGCGGACGTGACCCCGCAGCCGTCCGCGTCGCCGTCGCCTGCCACATCGCCCGCGCCATCGCCGGTCAGCTTTGCTC
>WFQZ01000238.1 GCA_015486785.1 Thermoflexales bacterium | reverse complement strand
GCCCCACCAAGGCCACCCGCTGACCGGCCCGCAGCGTGAAGCTCACGTCTCGCAGGGCCGGTTGATCGCTGCCGGGGTAAGCGAAGCTCACATGCTCAAACCGGATGCAGCGCGGCGGCCCATCCAGCCCTTGCGTTGACGCGGGCGGCGCGGGGGCCGGCGTCTCCAGGATTTGGAAGACGCGCTCCGCTGCTGCCGCGCCGCTCATTCCGGCGTGAAAGCTCGTCCCCAGCGACCGCAGCGGCTGATAGAACTCCGGGGCCAGCAGCAACACGAAAAACGCCTCGCGGAAGTCCAATTGTCCCGCCAGCAGCCGCAGCCCGATGCCCACGGACACCACGGCGGTGCTGAGCGTGGCTACCCATTCCAGCACCAGCGCGGAGAGGAACGCCACCCGCAGCACGCGCATTGTGGCACGGCGGAAGGCGTCGCTCGTCTCGGCGACGCGCTGCAAGTGCGCGGCGGCCTGTCCCCAGCGTTTGAGCGCGGTCAGCCCTTGCAGCGCGTCGAGCAGAAACGCCCGCATACGGCTCAATTGCGTCCACCGGCGGCGGGTGAGCGCGTCGGCCCATTCCCCGATGAGCCACATAAACAGCGGAATGAGCGGCGCGGTCAGCAGGAGGATCAGCGCGGAAATCCAATCGCGGGGCAGCACCACGGCGACCATCAGCAGCGGCACGCACGCGGCGATGAAAAGTTGCGGCAGGTAACGCTGCAAGTAGATGCCCAGGTCGTCCAAGCCCTGCGTGAGCGCGTTGATCAACTCGCCGCTTTGCTCGCTGCCCGTGTACGTCGGGCCGAGGGACACGAGCTGCGTGAAGAGCCGGGCGCGTAACCGCCGTTTGACCTGGGCCGCTAACTCAAAGGCGGCTTGTTTCTGCCCCCACACGGTGCCGCCACGCAGGATGAGCACGCCCACCAGCCAGAGCAGCCCCGCCCGCACTTGGGGCAATCCCGCGCCGTGGAGGAAGACCGCGTCCAGCACCGCGCTCAGGAGCGCGGCTTGGAGCACGATCAGCACGCCCGTGAGCACGCCCAGCGTCACGGTGAGCGCGAAAGTCCGCAGCGGCCCATCGCGGAGCAGGGCGAGCAATCGCCGGTCGGGCTTCATCCCACGGCAAAACTTACCCGCCGGAGGCGGCGGCTTGCCCGGCGAGATAGCCGCCGGTGAAGGCGGCTTGCAGATTGAACCCGCCGGTGTCGGCGGCCAGATCAAGGATTTCGCCCGCCAGGTACAGGCCGGAGATCAAGCGGGATTCAAAGGTGAGCGGGTGGACTTCCTTGAGCGAGACGCCGCCCGCCGTGACCATCCCGGCGACCAGCGGGAGCGAGCCGCTGATGGTGAGGCGGAAGTCTTTGAGCAGTTGCACCAGCCGCTCGCGCTCGGCCACGCGGATGGTGTACAAGTGCCGCTCCGGCTCGATGCCGCTCATCCGTGCCAACAGGTCGGCCAGCTTGAACGGCAGCCAGCCTTTGAGCAGCTTGCGCACGTGCCGATGAGCGTACTGCTCAAATTCCCGCTGCAAGCGGGCACGGACTTGCTCCACGCTCATCCCCGGCTTGAAGTCGATGCTCAGGGTGACTTTTTTGCCGGCCCGCAGCGCGTCCACCACGCCCAGCGAGGCGGTGAGGATCAGCGGGCCGGAGACGCCGAAATGGGTGAAGAGCATTTCGCCGGTGGGCGGCATCGGGAACGGCAGGCGGATGGGTTTTTCTTTGCGCCCTTGCTTGACCAGGAAGGTGCAGCGGGCATTGCGCAGGCTCACGCCTTGCACTTCCTTGACTACTTCTCGCTCCACCACCGTCAGCGGGACGAGGGCCGGGCGGAGCGGGACCACCGTGTGGCCGACCGCCGCCGCCATACGATAGCCGTCGCCGGTGGAGCCGGTGCCGGGCCACGATGCGCCGCCGGTGGTGAGGATCACCGCGTCGGCGGGCAGCCGCTGCCCGTTCCACAGCTCCAGGGCCACGACGCGCTTTTCCCGCACCACGACGCGCTGCGCCTCGGTCAGGTAGCGGAAGGTCGCGCCGTGCTCGGTGGCGTAGCGCACCAGCGCGTCCCGTACCTCGTCGGCCCGCCCGGATGCCGGGAAGATGCGTCCGCCACGCTCTACTTGGGTGTTGACGCCGTAGCGGCGCAGCAAGGCCAGCAGTTCATCGCGGAAGAAGCGATGGTAGGCGTTGCGCAGAAATTGCCCGTTGCGCCCGTAGTAGGTGATGAACTTTTCCAACGGGGCGTTGTTGGTGATGTTGCATCGCTCTTTGCCGCTGATGAGGATTTTCTTGCCCGCTTCGCGCATTTTTTCGATCACCAGCACGTCCGCGCCCAATTCGGCGGCGTGACCGGCGGCGATCAATCCGGCGGCCCCTGCCCCGGCGATGATCACTTTGCGGCTCATTGCGCGGCCTCCGTCGGCGGGACGGCTTTCCGCAGCCCCAGCACCAGCAGGCGGAGCGGTTCGGTGCCGTCGTTGGCGAGGCTGTGATACTCGCCGCCGCGCACCAGCACCGCGTCCCCCGGATGGAGGGGGCGGGCGATGACCGGGCTGCCGTAGTTGGGGCGATGGTGGAGCATGCCGTGTCCGGCGATCACGTAGAAGATTTCGTCCACGGCGGGATGCGCTTGCTGGCCGGTGGATGCGCCGGGCGCGAGGCTGGTATCGTGCAGGAACTCGAATCGCGCTCCGCTCAAGAGGGACTCGGCGGTGCCCGGTTGCTCGCTGAAGAGCCAGCGGACGATGGTCGCGCCCTGCCCTTGCCAGGGAGGAGGAGCTTGCGGCGCGGGGTCTGCCGGCGTGTACTGCACGCGCTTGATGTTGGCCGCGCGTTTGTAGATCACGCCGGAAAGCCGGTCGTAGGGCGCACGGTTGATGTTGGCGTGGCGGTCGGGCCGATGAAAGGTCTCCGCCGGAATGGGCGTTGGTTCCCAAGGGTGTTCGTTCATTGTGCCTCCGGGCGGCTGAGCATGCCGCCGGGGCGGCGATGGCGCACGGCGACGATTTCGGCCAGGATTGAGAGGGCGATCAGGGCCGGGCGTTTGCCGCCGATGTTCAGCCCTACCGGCCCGTGGACTCTGTGCCAATCTGCTTCGGAGAAACCGGCGTGCAGCAGGTCGGATTTGCGCTCGGCTTGCGTTTTGCGGCTCCCCAGGAAGCCGATGTAGAAGGCGCGGCTTTGCAGGGCGAGCGTGAGCGCGGGGATGTCAAATTTGGGGTCGTGGAACAGGACCACGATGGCCCAACTGGGGCCGAAATCTGCGGCGGTGAATTGGTCTTGCGGCCAGCCCAGACGGTGCTCCGCGCCGGGGAATCGCTCTTCGCGGAGGAAGGCGCGGCGGGCGTCGCTGACCACGACTTGATAGCCGACCGTTTGCGCCAATTGCGCCAGCGGCACGGCGATGTCGGTCGCGCCGAAGATGAGCAGCGTGGGCGGCGGGGGCACGACTTCAATGAAGACTTGGCCTTGGGGGTAGGTCTTCAGGCGGGTGTATGGCCCCGGCCACGCGGCGGCGATGTCGGCCAGCACGGCGCGGTCTAGGGACTCGTCGCCCAAGGTGCCGCGCGGATGCCCGTCGTCGTCACGCAGCAGATGACCGGGTTCGTCCAGCCGGGTGGCGAATCCGACCGGACGACGGGCTTCGATCTCGGCGATCAGGTAGTCGTGGAGCGCGTCCCAGCGTTCCACAAAGATTTTCAATGAGCCGCCGCAGGCCAGGCCCGCGCTCCAGGCTTGCTCGTCGCTGATGCCGAAGGTGGTGTGGTGCAGGGCGATTTTGCCGCTGAGGACGGCTTCCATTTCGGCGATGATGTCGCCATCCACGCAGCCGCTGCTCACCGAACCGGCTACATCGCCTTCGTGCGTGAGTGCCATGCGCGTGCCGGCGGCTCGCAGGGATGAGCCGCGCGTTTCGACGATGGTGGCTAACGCAATATCAATTTTCCCGGCGGCTTTCCAGCGTTTAAGATCGGGGATGATTTCTCGCATTGTATTTCCTCCTGTTGCTAAATGGTGTTTCAGCGGGGCCGACGTTTCACGCTCCGCTCCAATCGTAATGGGTGATCTGGCCTTCTTCGGAGACGCGCACCACTTCAAAGCGCACTCGTCCGGCGGCGACGGCTTGGGCGATCAGCCGCTGCCCGCGATTGAGCCGGGCGCGGCCTTCTTTGATGTCCACGATCACGATTTCCAGCGGTTCGTCTTCGTGGCCGTCTTTGGCGCGGCTGTAGCCGTTGAAGATCACGTAGTCCACCGGATCGCCGAGGAAGCGGGCGTCGGAAGGCCAGTAGTCGAAGCCCGGCAGCAGCGGCGCGATTTGTTCGGCCATTTTCCCTTTGAGCACGGCGCGGCTGCGGGAAACGCTATCGCGCCGCGCCTCGGTGAGGGCCTCGGCGTGGCGCGAGCTTAGTTTTTCGAGTTGAATCCGCAGCAACAAGTACGCCAGGGTGCTTCCCAGGAGCACGCCGGCGACGAGGGAAGGCCAATCCATTGTTAATCCCAGAAGATCGGTTCGCGTTTGATGTATTGGCCGCTGCCCCGCTCGCCGACGAATTTCCCGGCGCGGATGAGGAATTGTCCCCGGCGGATGTTGTGGACGACTTTGCCCATGATTTTCATCCCTTCGTAGGGGGAATATCCGCCTACTGTGTGCAAGGCTTCGGCGGTCACGATGCTTTCTTTGCGCGGATGGTAGACGACGATGTCGGCATCGCTGCCGGGGAGCAGATCGCCTTTACGCGGCCACATGTTGTAGATGGAGGCGGGGTTTTTGGCGAGCAGGCGGGCTACGTCAGTCCACTCGATGCGCCCTTCGTCGACGCCGTAGGTGGCGATGAGGGGCAGGAGCAGTTCCATGCCCGGCAGTCCGCCCGCCGTTTGGGTGAAGTCGTCGTGGGCGATCTTTTTCTCTTTGGCGTAGTCGCAATGGTCGGTGATCAGCATGTCCACCACGCCGGCACTGACGAGCGTCCACAGGGCTTCTTTTTCCGCCGGGTCGCGGAGCGGCGGTTGGAGGATGTAGCGCCAGGGTTCTGCTCCGGCGTAGCGGGTGTTATCAAGGAGCAGGTATTGCGGGGCGGTTTCGCAGAAGGCGATTTGTCCCCGGTCGCGGGCCTCGGCCACCAGCAGCGAGGTTTGGGCGGTGGAGTTGTGGGCGATGACGACCGGCGCGTGTGCTGCTTCGGCGAGGAAGAGCACACGGGCGGCAGCTTCTTGCTCGGCCAGGGCGGGGCGGGATTGGCCGTGGTAACGCCACGAGGTCTGCCCGGCTTTGATGAGGGCTTGCGTTTGGGCGGTCACGATGGCGTCGTTTTCGCTGTGGACGAGGGTCATCAGCCCGTGCCGCGAGGCCGACTTGAGCAGGCGCAGGAGCGTCGCGTCGTCGGCGTAGTAGTTGGGGCGGTAGGTGGTGTAGAGTTTGATGCTTTGCACGCCCAGGGCGGTCAAGGTGCAGAGTTCGTCTTCGCGCCCCGGCGGCAGATCGGTCACCATCATATGGAAGGCGTAGTCAATGACGGAGGGGGCGGCTTCTTTGAGCCGCACGTCCATTGCTGCGGCGAATTTCTGCCCCTTGAACTGGGTGGCGAAGTCCACGACGGTGGTCACGCCGCCGTAGGCTGCCGCGCGGCTGCTGATGAACCAATCATCGTCGGTCTGGTAGATGCCGGTATCCAACTGGGTGTGCGTGTGGGCGTCAATCACGCCGGGCAGGACGATCATGTCCTCGGCGTTGATGATCTCCGCGCCATCTGGGGCGGTTAGGTCTTTGCCGATGGCTTGGATTTTTTCCCCTCGGACGAGGATGTCGGCTTTCATCATAAATTCTGCGGTAGCAACAGTTCCTCCACGAATCAATAAATAGGTCTCTTCGGCCATTTTTTTCCTCCTGCTAAGGTTGAAATTGTGTTGCCCGGTGGCGTTGGTGGTAACATAGGGCCGGGCCCGTGTTGTGGATGTGAGCTATTGTAGTCTAAATTGGCTACGGCGGTAGGACTGGCGGAGGGTGTGATGGTGAAGCTGCTTGCCGATGCGATGTTGGGGAAGTTGGCCCGCTGGCTGCGCTTGCTGGGGTACGATACGGTGTATTCGCAGGCGGAGGATGCGCTTTTGGCGCGGCAGGCGCGGCGGGAAGGGCGGGTGTTGTTGACGAGCGACCGGGAATTGGCGCGGCGGCGCGGGTTGCGCGTGGTGCTGGTCACTTCTCAGGAGCTATCCGCGCAGTTGGCGGAGGTGATCGGCGCGGTGGGGCCGCTGCCGGCGGGGACGCCGCCTCGTTGTATGCAGTGTAATGTGCCGCTGCGTCCGGCTTCGGTTGCGGAGGCACGTCCTCACGTGCCGCCCTACGTCGCCCGGACGCAGCGCGTGTTTCAATTTTGCCCGCACTGCGGGCGGTTTTACTGGAAAGGGACGCATTGGCGGAAGATCACGGCGCGATTGGCCCCGCTATCTCCGGCGGATGAAGGTCACGCCAGCCCCAGCGATTGAGGGATGACCTCGTCCAGTTCGCCGAATTTCTTCAGCCAGGAGCGGCGGTCTTCTCTGAGCAGGCGGGTCAGTTCGGCGTATTCTTTCGCGGTGTAGTAGTGCCGTGGGTCGAGCCGCTCCCGGAAGTCGGGGATGCCGTCCACGGATACGGCCACTTCGTAGCCCCAATCGGGGTCTTTTTCCCAGCGGATGCCGCCGCGAGCGATCTGCTTGATGATCTCGGTGGAATCCAGCACGCCGATTTTTGCGCCTTGCTTCTTGCCGTCGGGGGTCAGGCGCATTTTGCGATCCACGCCGCGCCCGCCGATGCGCCCGGTGTTGAGCAGGAAGACTTGGACATCGGGGTTGTGGCGCAGGAGTTTGAGGAAGATGTTGCCTTCTTCGTCAAATGAGCCGATGATGAAGGGGTTGGTGCCCACGCTGTGGACGGCCTGGCCTTCGCGGGCCGGATCACCGGCGGCGGTTTCGATGGATTCGCCGAGCATGAAGAAGGCCGCGCCTTGCTCCGGGGTCAGTCGGGCGACGGCGGGCACGATGTCTTCGCGGCGGGTGATGAACACGATGATGTCGGCGCGGGGCAGGTCAATGGAATCGTCTGTGTAGTCCATGTCGGAGCGGAAGACGATGGCGCGTCCGTTGCGCCCTAAGGTGTAGTTGAGGAAGTCGGTTTCGCCGTCCGGATTGACCCATACATTTTCCAGCATCGCTTTGGGGGAGGTGGCGGCTTTGTAGAGCAGCGGTTGGCCTACCGGCTCCAGGCCCTCGGTCTTGATGAAGAAGTTGTCCTCCGTGCCGTAGCATGAGGCATCCGGCTGCATCATCACCACGTCATCTTGGCGGATGGAGACGCCTTCTTCGCCTTTGAGGAAGTGGTGATGACAAGTGAGCGTGGTTTTGCCGGTGCCGCTGAGGCCGAAGAAGATCGCGCCTCGTTCAACCAGTTCGCCTCCCACGTTGCGCACCCGAATCAGCTTGGAGCCGGCGTGCAGTCCCAGGCCGCCGTGGACTTTCGTCCAGTACATGGCCATGCGCAGGAAGGACTTTTTCACTTCGCCCATGTAGTCGCTGCCCAGGGCGTAAGTGGTGAAGGTGGTGGGGTCAACGAGGATGCGGCGTTCCATAAACTTGTCGCGCCATTTGGGGATCATCACCGTGGTCAAGTCGGCCTGGTCACGCGCGGCAAATTCCGGCGGCGCATCGAACAGGCTCTGCCCCCACATAAACGCCAGTCGCGCCGCATCCAGCGGCAGGTAGAGGCGGCAATGCAGGCGGTAGTTGGGGTTGTCGCCGAGGATGCGATCCAGTTGGATCAGCCGCATGGTGGCCAGCGAGGCTTGGGCTTCGCGCAGCCAACGGGCTTGCTCGGCGGTCGGCTCTTCAAAGAGGATGTCGGTGAATTTGGCGGAGCGGCTGCGGATGCGGGTGATGTAGCGGGCCGAGCCGTGAGCGGTGGTGGTTTCTTCGACTTTGGCCCACTCCCGCAGTTGTTCCCACGAGGGATTTTTGATGATTTCCAACGCTTGGATGGGACGGGTAAACAGTTCAGACATAAATAACCTCCTGACAGTGAAATGTCCGGTTGTCGTCTGGCAGCCGGTGAAAATTAAGGTCGGTCGTATCGTCCGGCGCGCAGGTTACGGCGGATGTTGAGCACTTCGCGGAACATGCGCACCGTATCGCGCAGGGGATTGACGGTGCTGGCTTCGCCGTAGTACCAGGGGATGCCTACTTCCAGGATGGGGTAGCCGCGTCGGCGGGCGATGGCGAGGATTTCCACGTCAAAGGCGAATCCGTCGATGGTTTGCGCGGCGAACAGCTCGCGGGCGATGTCGCGGCGGAAGGATTTGAAGCCGCATTGGGTATCTTGGATGCCGGGCACGGCCAGCAGGCGCACGATGAGGTTGAATCCGCGTCCCATCACGTGGCGATACCACGGCTCGTCGTAACGGTGCGCTCCTTCGGCCTCGCGTGAGCCGATGGCGATGTGGTACGTTCCGCCGAGGGCGGCGGGGTAGAAGCGCGGCAGTTCCTCAATGGGCATGGCCAAGTCGGCATCGCAGATGAAGACGTAGCGGCCTTGGGCCGCGAAGACCCCTTTGCGCACCGCCGCGCCTTTCCCCTGGATGGGCTGCTCTTCCACGTGGACGAAGGGGATGCGGGCGGCGTAGTCTTCCGCGATCTGGCGGGTGGCGTCGCGGCTGTTGTTGTCCACGATTAGGACGTCCAGCGGCTCGCGGCTGGATTCAACAAAGGTGACGACTCGTTCCAGTGTTTGCGGGAGTCGTAGTTCTTCGTTGTAGGCCGGGATGAGAATTGTGATCAAAGGTTCGTTATCCATAAGCCCTCAAATTGTTAGCTGAGTGGAATCCATGCGACGACCTGGCGGCGTTCAAAGCGGGCCAGGTGGGTGAATCCGGCGTCCTGGGCCAGGGCGCGGGCGCGGTCAAAGTGCTGCCCCACGCGGTCGGGCGTGTGGGCATCGGAGCCGATCACCAGAATCTCGCCGCCCAGTTCCCGATACCAGCGCAGGATGGTGAGGCCGGGGAGCGGTTCATCCAGTCCCGCCGCCCAACCGGAGGTGTTGATCTCCAGGCCCTTGCCGCGCTCCACGACGTGCTTCAGTGCCGCGCGGATGAGATCGGCGTAATGATCCGGCGGGAGGATTCGGCGTTGTAAGTACCAGGAATTCCGGCGCACCAGGTCAAAATGCGCCAGCACGTCAAATTCGCCGTGCGCGGCCAGCTCAACCAGCTCGGTGAAGTATTGGCGGTAGGCCGCGGCCAATCCCTCGCGGAATGCTTCCGGCTCCCAGGTGCGTATGTTGTCCACCCAGTGCAGCGAACCGAGTACAAAATCCCACGGCCAGGCGGAAAGCATCGCCCGCGCTTCCTGGGGGAAGCGGTGAGAGCTGCCCACTTCCGCGCCGGCCAACACGCGCAGCCGTCCCCTGTAACGTTCGCGGGTCTCGCGCAGCGCGGCGAAGTAGGCTGCGGGGATCAGGTAGCCGGTGGCCGAATCGCCCGCCATCCATTCGATGTGATCGGTGAAGGCGATGCCGCTCAGTCCGGCGCGGAGCGCGGCTTCGGCCATCACGGCCATGGGCGTTTCGGCGTCGCTGGAAAATTGCGTGTGGGTGTGGGTGTCAATCATCACGCTCAAAAGATTAGCTCCGGTGGCTTGGTGAATAGGCTGATCGGAGCGCGGGGCGGGATGAGCAGGCGCAGGACGCCCGGCTCAACGTGGATGTGGGAAGGTGTGTGCCCATAAGGCTCGCCGTCGAGCTGTACGGCGGTGGTGGGGTTAGTTTCGATGGTGACGTGCTGCGCGGGGCGGTAGACGACTTTGGGATCGTTGAGGTGTCGTCCGCTGAAGATTCGCACCACGTGTTCCAGGATGTAGCCGATTCTGGTCCCTTTGAAGAGCAGCACTTCGAGTAGGCCATCGTCCATGCGGGCGTTGCGGGCCATTTGCGGGAAGGTGCCGTAGAGTTGGATGTTGCTGGCGAGGAACATGATCGCGTGGGTACGGATTTTGCGCCCGTCAATGCAGGCGCGGGTCGGCAGCCCCTTGAACGCCGAGGCGACCGTCACGGCGGCGATGATGTAGGGCAAGAGGCTCAGTTGTTTGGCGTAGCGCGGACGCGGCTCCATCTGCGCGGTGACTTCGGCATCCAGGCCGATGCCGGCCCAGCACAGGAAACGCCGTCCATCGGCCACGCCCACGTCCACCCGCTGGACGCGGCTGTGCAGTAGGGCATGGGTCAGCTCGTGGAAATGGATCGGGGTGGGGAGTGCGGCAATCGGCATGCGCAGTTGGTGCGCCAGGATGTTGCCGGTGCCTACCGGCACAAGTCCCAAGATGGTCTCTGTGCCCACCAATCCGTTCACAACTTCGTTGATCGTGCCGTCTCCACCGGCGGCCAACACTATGTCCGCTTTGTCTTGCGCGGCCAATCGCGCGTATCGCCGCGCATCCCCTTGGTGCTGAGTCTGGATTAGCTCGACTTTCCAACCATGCCGCCCCAAGTCTTTGGCCAGCCGCTTCATTTCCCGGGTCATATCCCAAGGGCCGGCAGCGGGGTTGTAAATTAGTGCTGTTTTGTAATTCAATCTCGCCCTCACTCGGACCGATGTCCGTTGGTTAGAGCGAGTATAGCACAGGAAAGATGAGAAGCAATCATTGCGTCAAGTCATTGTTATTGCTTCGTAATTCTAACCGAATCGCTTTATGCTATAATGTTGCCACTATGGGGCACATACCGGTAACGTTGAAAGGTACGCCACAGGGGATTCTCTTGCGTGTGCAGACCGAGTCTTGGGAGGTGGCCTTGTCCTCCCTGGAGCTTTCGTTGCGCGACGCACAGTCGTTTTTTCGCGGCGGGCGGGTGATTTTGGAGTTGGGGTCGCGCCCGCTGCCGGAGGATGACTTCCAGCGGCTGCGCCAGCTTTTGGAGCGTTACGAGATGGAGTTGTGGGTGATCCTCAGCGAACGCGAGGAGGTGAAGCACCTGGCCCGCTCGTATGGCATCCGCACCCGCTTGCCGGGGGCGCAATCCCCGCATCAACGGGCGGATGAGGTGGCGAGTAACGCTTTGTTGGTGCGGCGCACGCTCCGCTCCGGTCAGAAGTTGCATCACCCCGGCCACGTGGTGTTGCTGGGGGATGTGAATGCCGGGGCCGAGGTCGTGGCCGGAGGGAACATCGTTATTTGGGGACGGGTGCGCGGGGTGCTGCACGCCGGTGCTTTCGGGGATGATGCGGCGGTGGTGTGCGCGTTGGATTTGATGCCTTCGCAATTGCGCATTGCCCAGTACATCAGCCGTGCGCCGGAGCAGCGGCGGCGTGTGCCGCAGCCGGAATTGGCCAGGGTGGAGCATGGCAATATCGTTGCCGTCCCCTGGAAGAAGATAAGGGAGTAAGTATGGCAGGACAGATCATCACCGTTTCATCTGGCAAAGGCGGGGTGGGCAAGACCACGACAACGGCGAATTTGAGTATGGCGCTGGCGATGTTGGGCAAGCGCGTCATTTGCATTGATGCCGATATTGGCTTGCGCAACCTGGATATGATGCTGGGGCTGGAAAACCGCATCGTTTACGACATCGTCAACTACGTGGAGGGCCGTTGCCGTCTGCGGCAGGCTCTGGTGCGTGACAAACGATACCCGTCGTTGTTTCTTATGCCGGCGGCGCAGACCCGCGATAAGAACGCGATCACCATTGAGCAGATGAACCGCGTGGCGCACGAGGCCGCCGAGATCGCCGATTACGTGTTGATTGATTCCCCCGCCGGTATTGAGCACGGTTTCCGTTACGCCGTCACGCCCGCCGATCTGGTGGTCGTGGTCACCAATCCCGAAGTTGCTGCGGTGCGTGATGCGGATCGCGTGGTGGGGCTGCTGGAGGCCGAGGGCTGGGCACCGGCGCGGCTCTTGATCAACCGCCTGAAGCCGGACATGGTGCGGCGCAATGAAATGCTCGATGTGCCTACGGTGGTTGACCTGCTGGCGATTGACTTGATCGGGGTGGTGCCCGAAGACCCCAGCATCCTCGCGGCGGGGAATCGCGGGCAACCGGTGGTGCTGGATGAGCGTTCATTGGCCGGGCAAGCATTTCGCAACGTGGCCCGGCGGCTCCACGGGGAAGAGGTGCCGTTTATGTCGTTGAAAAGCCCCTCGTTCTTGCAGCGGCTCTTCAACATTCGCTAATCCGGGAGGGCGCGATGGCATTCAGAAAATTCTTGGGAGATTTGTTTCACCGACCCGCTGATTCCGGGCAGGAGATCGCGGCCCAGCGGCTGCGTTTGGTGTTGGCACATGATCGGGCGAATATCTCGCCGGGGCTGCTGGAGATCCTCAAGGACGAGATTATCGCGGTGCTTTCCAAGCATCTTGACATTGACCGCGATAAGGTGCAGGTGAACTTCACGGAAGATCAGCGCGAAACTCGTCTGGTCGCCGACATTCCTTTGCAGGATATGCGTAAGTCCCGCTCGCGGTAGTATGCGTAAGTCCCCTTGGCAGTATTTTGACTGGGCCTTGTTAATCACCACCCTGCTGCTCACCGTGATCGGCGTGGCGATGATTTACAGTGCTACACGCGGCTCTGAAGATTTGAGCGACGCTTGGCGCAAGCAGGCGATTTACGCCGCCGTCGGCTTGGGGCTGTTGTTCCTGGTGTCCTTCATCAACTATCGGTTGCTGGAAAGCCTCCAATGGCCGCTGTATTTCCTCACCATCCTCACGCTGATCTTCACCCTGCTGTTTGGCGGCAGCGAGATCGGTAACGTGCGCCGCTTCATCTACGTGGGCGGCGTGTCGATTCAACCGGCCTTCCCCTCGCTGATCTTGCTCATCATCAGCCAGGCGGGATTGCTTTCCCGCAATGCCCCGGCTTCCCCCTCGGTTGCGGAGATGTTGGCCTCGTTGGGGATGACCGGCGTCGCCGCGCTGCTGGTCTTCAAGCAGCCCAATTTGAGCACCGCTACCTTGTACGCGGCCACTTGGCTGGCGATGATCTTTGCGTCCGGCATCAACCTCACCTATCTGGAGGGACTTGGGGCCGGCGGGTTGCTGGCGGCTCCGATCTTGTGGGCCAATATGAGCGATTACATGCGTGATCGCATCTACACTTTTATGGACCCTACGCGCGATAAGGCCGCGTATTACAATATCCAACAAGCGTTGATCAGCATCGGCTCCGGCGGGTGGTGGGGACAAGGATTTGCCACCGGCACGCAGAGCCAATTGCACTTCTTGCGCGTGCGTCACACCGACTTCATCTTCTCGGTGATCTGCGAGGAGTTGGGGTTTGTGGGCGCCGCGCTGATTTTAGCGATCTACGGGGTGTTGTTGTGGCGATTGCTGTACATCGCCGCCAATGCCGGAGATGCTACCGGCAAGCTGATCGTCGTCGGCGTGACCACGTACATTTTCTATCAACTGATTGTCAACCTTGGCATGAATCTCAACGTGATTCCGGTGGCCGGGCTGCCGATGCCGCTCATCAGCAGCGGCGGCAGTGCGCTGGTGATCGCGTATGTGGGATTGGGACTTGTCGAGAGTGTGGCGATGAGACACAAGCGAGTAGAATTTTAGAGAAAAGGAGCATATCATGACGGTTCGGGTTCGTTTTGCCCCCAGCCCAACGGGCTATCCGCATATTGGCAACCTCCGCACGGTTGTTTTTAACTGGCTGTTTGCCCGTCACCACAACGGGAAGTTTATCTTGCGCATTGAAGATACCGACCGTTCGCGCTACGTGAAAGATGCGCTGCGGGTGATCTCCGACAGCCTCACGTGGCTGGGGTTGGATTGGGACGAAGGGCCGGGCATCGGCGGAGCGTACGGCCCGTACATCCAATCGGAGCGGTTGGACTTGTACCGGCAAAAGGCCGAGGAGTTGATCGCCAAAGGATGGGCTTACCGCTGTAACTGTACCCCGGAGCGGCTGGAAAAAGTCCGCGCCGAGCAGCGGGCGCAGGGCAAATCGCAGATTATGTACGACCGGCACTGCCGCAACAAGCCGCCGGATGCTATCTCGCCGGATGAGCCGCACGTGATCCGCCTGAAGGTCCCGCTGGAGGGCAAGACGGTCGTCCACGACCTGCTGCGCGGCGACATTGAATTTGACAATGCGCTGCTTGACGATCAAATCTTGCTCAAGAGCGACGGCTACCCCACCTATCACCTGGCCGTAGTGGTGGACGATCACATGATGGGCATCACGCACGTGATGCGCGGCGACGATTGGATCTCCAGCACACCTAAGCGGGTGTTGTTGTATCAAGCCTTCGGCTGGGAGCCGCCGATCTATGCGCACGTGCCGCTGGTGCTAGGGCCGGACGGCAAGAAACTTTCCAAACGCCATGGCGCGGTCTCGATTGACGAGTTCCGCCGCCAAGGCTACTTGCCGGAAGCCCTGTTCAACTTCCTGGCTCTGCTGGGCTGGTCCCCCGGCGACGGAGACCGCGAAATTTACAGCCGCGAGGAACTCATCGCAAAGTTTGACATTCGGCGCATCAACCTGGCGGCGGCGGTGTTCTCTTATGACAAGCTCCAGTGGATGAACGGGGCCTACATCCGTGCGCTCAGCGAGCAGGAATTGCTCAAGCGGCTGATTCCCTTCTGGCAGAATGCCGGCCTGATCCCGACCCCGGTACCCACGGAGATGATCTCCACGCTGGAGACGCTGGTGCCGCTGGTGCAAGAACGGCTCAAGACGCTGCGGGATGTCGTGGAGCTGACCGACTTCGTCTTCCAAGACATCGAAACGCCTACCGCAGAATCGCTCATCCCCAAGAAGACCAGTGCCCGGCAGGCCTTGCGCATTTTGCAGCGCGTGCATGCTCTGCTGGCGGGGATGGTCCACTTCAACGAGGAGACCTTGGAAACCGAATTGCGGCAATTGGCCGCCGATATGGGCGTGAAGGCCGGCGCGGTCTTCAACATCATCCGCGTGGCGACGACGAACAAACGGGTCGCCCCGCCGCTCTTCGGGAGTCTGGTGGCCTTGGGGCGCACGACCACGCTCCAGCGATTGGCCCGCGCGGAAGAAGTGCTTTCCGCGTACCTGGCGCAGGAATCCGCGCCGGATGAAGAGGCGTAACTCTGCCTCCGGGGCGGTCTTGACAAAAAACGCGCCTCAGGTAGAATCTCAGCCGTTCGGGCTTACAACGCAGCTTACAACTTAGATGACGTTACAGCACATTGCACGAACGCGCCGAAGTGGCGGAATAGGCAGACGCGCTACGTTCAGGGCGTAGTGAGGTTTACCCTCATGTGGGTTCGACTCCCACCTTCGGCAAACAAAAACATCCCCGCGCCGCCACGGGGATGTTTTTGTTTAGGCAAAACCTGTCCCTCAATCGTCCTCGTCGTCCTCACGGACGAACATTGAAAGCAGCACGCTCACCACGCTGACGATGATCGCGCCCCAGAACGCGGCCCAAAAGTTCTCTACGATGAACATCACGCCCAGCCAGTTGGCGAGGACTGCGGCCAGCCACAACGTCACCCCGTTGATCACCAAGGTGAACAATCCCAGCGTGAGGATGATCAGCGGGCAGGTGAGCAGCTTGAGCAAGGGGCGGATTGAGGCATTCATCAGCCCCAAGATCACGGCCATCCCGGCGTACACAGTCCAGCCCGCGCTTTCCACCTGGATGCCGGGGACGAGCCACGCGGCTACGAACAACGAAAAGGACACAATTGCCCAGCGAATCAAGAGCTTCTTCATTTCTTGGCCTCCTGTTTGCAATGATTGAACTTGCTCAGAGTGTACTAGAATCGTTGAGGGGGACAAGACCGCCGCCGACTCGCTTGTTTCTTTGACTTGCACCTTGTTATCGGTATAATCGCTGCGATGGAAGAGAGGGGCAAACGAACCACGGAATCTGGGTGGCACTGTCACTTGGGATGGCTGCGGCCAGGGTTGGGCGTCAAGCGTTGGTTGTTTCTCCTCGCTCTCGGGGTGGGCGCATTGAGCCTCGCTATCGCCTCGATTCTACGGGCGTTGTATCCTCTCCCAATGCTCTTTTACTATTTGACCGGACAATTCCTGCCGCGCTCCGTGCGCATCGCCGTGTTTTTGCTCGTGGGAAGCGGCCTGCTGGGCTTCGGCTTGTGGGGGCTGAACCGCTCATTGCTGGAGCCGTTCGTGGTCGGTTCTGTGTGCTCGTTGCCCCAGGCGTTGTACGAGTACCGCCGCCGGGAGCGCGGTCCCAAGGTCGTGGTGATCGGCGGGGGGCACGGCCAGGCGACTTTGTTGCGCGGCCTGAAGGCCTACACGACGAATCTCACCGCCATCGTCACGGTGGCGGATGATGGCGGATCGTCGGGGCGGCTGCGGCGCGAACTGGGCGTCCTGCCGCCGGGGGACTTTCGGAACTGCATCGCGGCGTTGGCTGATGACGAATCGCTGGTCACGCAACTGTTCCAGTACCGCTTCGGCGGCGAGGCCAGTTTGACCGGGCACAGTTTCGGCAACTTGCTGATCACCGCGATGGCCGAGATCACCGGCTCGTTTGAGTCCGCGCTGGAAGCCTCCAGCCGCGTGCTGGCCATCCAAGGGCGGGTGCTGCCCAGCACGCTGCAAGCCATCACCCTGTGCGCCGACGTACAGCGGGCCGACGGATCGCCGATGCGCGTGTGCGGGGAATCCCGCATCCCGCAGCCGGGCAGCCGCGTGCTGCGGGTGACGCTGGAGCCGGCGTCGCCTTTGGCGTATCCCCAGGCGGTGCAAGCGATCTTGGAGGCCGATTTGATCGTGCTGGGGCCGGGCAGTCTCTACACCAGCTTGCTGCCCAACTTGATGGTGCCGCAGATTGCTCAGGCGTTGCGCAATGCTGCCGCGCCCAGGGTGTACGTCTGCAACGTGGCGACGCAGGTCGGGGAGACCGAGGGCTACACGGCGGGCGATCACTGGGCCGCGCTGCAACAGCACGTGGGCACGGACGTGGCCTCGGTGATGATGGTCAACACGCGCATCCCGGCGCACACCACCTTGCCCGAAGGGGTGGCGTGGGTGCGCGGCGACTTGTCAGGGGTGGCGGTGCGGGTGCTGCGCGAGGACTTGGTGGATGAGTCGGTCGGCTGGCGGCACGATAGCGACAAACTGGCGCGGGCGGTGCTGCGGCTCATTCCCGATAAATCCCGCCGCGTCGTGCAACTGCTGCGCTTGCTCGAACCTTGAGCGGTTTAGGGCTGGGGGATTGTTGCCCACCGGTTGGGCGGCAATCTCTGATTCCTAACGGTACACTTAAATCTAAGGAGGTCGTATGGCTACAAAAATTGGTATCAATGGTTTTGGCCGCATTGGGCGGTTGGTGTTGCGGGCGATTCTGGAGCATTATCCGGAAGACTTGGAAGTCGTGGCGATTAACGACTTGTTCGATACGAAGACCAATGCGCACTTGTTCGCGCACGATTCGACGTTTGGGGCTTACCCCGGCGAGGTGAGCTATACCGACGACGCGATCATCGTGGACGGCAAGGAAATCAAGGCCTTCGCGGTGCGCAATCCCGAAGAACTCCCCTGGGGCGAGTTGGGCGTGGAGATCGTCATTGAATCCACCGGCATCTTCCGCACGCGCGAAGGGGCTTCCAAGCACCTGACCGCCGGCGCGAAGAAAGTCATCATTTCCGCTCCGGCCAAGGGCGAAGACATCACCATCGTGCTGGGCGTGAACGAGAAGTTGTACGATCCGGCGAACCATCACATCATCTCCAACGCTTCCTGCACCACCAACTGCCTCGCGCCCGTGGCGAAGGTGCTCCAAGACACATTCGGCATCGAGAGCGGCTTGATGACCACTATCCACTCCTACACCAACGACCAGCGGCTGCTGGATCAGGGGCACAAGAAGGACTTGCGCCGGGCACGCGCGGCGGCGATTAACATCATCCCCACCACCACCGGCGCGGCGGCGGCCATCGGCCTGGTGCTGCCGGAGCTGAACGGCGTGCTCGACGGCATGTCAATCCGCGTTCCCACTCCCACTTCCTCCGTGGTCGACCTGGTTGCCACCACCAAGAAGGAAGTCACGGTAGAATCGGTCAACGCGGCGATGAAGAAGGCCGCCGAGGGCGAGTTGAAGGGTATCCTGGGCTACGAGGAAGCCCCCTTGGTTTCCACCGACATCAAGGGCGATTCCCGCTCCTCAATCTTTGATGCCGATCTGACCAAAGTCATCGGCTCGCACCTGGTGAAGGTCATTTCCTGGTACGACAACGAGTGGGGTTACTCCTGCCGCACCGCCGATTTGACCGCTATGGTGGCCAAGAAACTGTAATGCCGCCGAGCGATGGGGCAAATCATCGGTTTGCCCGTGTTGATGGAGGCCGAGCGCTTTCGTCGTAACAAGCTGGACAATGGGCAAATGTGCGTTCTGCCATTTGCCCATTGAATTTCTGGAGGGTAAATGAATAAGAAAAGTGTGCGTGATGTAGCATTGTCGGGCAAGCGCGTGCTGATGCGGGCGGATTTCAACGTCCCGCTGCAAGACGGCACGATCAGCGATGATACCCGTATCCGCGCCGCGTTGCCCACGATTGAGTACATTTTGGAGCATGGCGCGTCGTTGGTGTTGATGTCGCACCTGGGCCGCCCCAAGGGACAGGTGAAGCCGGAGCTGAGCCTCAAGCCTGTGGCGGCGCGATTGTCCGAGTTGCTGGGCCGCGCGGTGCAGATGGCCCCGGATTGCGTCGGCCCGGAGGTTAAGGCGATGGCCGAATCCTTGCGCCCCGGCGAAGTGTTGCTGCTGGAAAACACGCGCTTCCACGCGGAAGAGAAGAAAAACGATCCCGAATTTGCCCGGCAGTTGGCGGAACTGGGCGATCTGTTCGTGAACGACGCCTTCGGCACGGCGCACCGAGCGCACGCCAGCACCGAAGGCGTGACGCACTACCTGCCTTCCGTAGCCGGATTTTTGATTGAAAAGGAGATCGCCTTCCTGGGGCGGGCGACCGGCGATCCGGAACGTCCCTACCTGGTGTTGCTGGGCGGCTCGAAGATCTCCGGCAAGATCGCGGTGATCAACAATCTGCTGGGCAAGGCCGACAAGCTGCTCATCGGCGGCGGAATGGCCAACACCTTCTTCAAGGCGCAGGGCTTGCCGGTGGGCGATTCGCTGGTGGAGGACGACGCTTTGCCCCTGGCCAATGACTTGCTGGCCAAGGCCGGGGATAAGCTGGTGCTGCCGGTTGACGTGGTGATCGCCGACGCCTTTGCTCCGGACGCCGCCACGCAGACCGTGCCCGTGGATCAAGTCCCCGACGGCTGGCGGATTCTGGACATCGGCCCGCAGACGGTGGCGCACTATCGTGAGCTGCTATCGCAGGCCAAAACTGTGGTGTGGAACGGCCCGATGGGCGTTTTCGAGATGCCGGCATTTGCCAAGGGCACGTTTGCCATCGCTCAAGTGTTGGCCGAGCTGGACGCTGTCACCATCATCGGCGGCGGTGATTCTGCCTCGGCGGTCAAACTGGCCGGCGTGACCGACAAAGTCAGCCACGTTTCCACCGGCGGCGGCGCGAGCTTGGAATTCCTGGAAGGCAAGACCTTGCCGGGGATCGCCGCCCTGGACGATAAGGAGTAAGGTATGCGTACCCCATTCATTGCCGGAAACTGGAAGATGCACAAGACGGTCTCCGAGGCGATAACGCTGGCGGAGGCCCTGCGTACCTCGTTGGCCGATGTGACGGGCGTGGATTTGGCCGTCGGGCCGACGGCGACGGCTCTGTACGCCGTGAACCGGGTCTTGAGCGGCTCCAATATCGCCGTAGCGGCGCAAAACATGCACTGGGAAGAGCAGGGCGCGTTCACCGGGGAGATTTCCCCCTTGATGGTGCTGGAACTGGCGCAATACGTGATCCTGGGGCACTCGGAGCGGCGGCAGTACTTCGGCGAAACGGACGAGACGGTCAACCGCAAACTCAAGTCCGCGCTGAGCCATAGCCTGAGTCCCATCGTCTGCATCGGGGAGAACCTGGAACAGAACCGCGCCGGGGAGACTGTGTCCTTCGTCACCAAGCAGATTCACGGCGCGTTTGCCGGCATCTCCGCCGCCGAGGCCCGCAAAGTCACCCTGGCCTATGAGCCGATCTGGGCTATCGGCACCGGCTTGACCGCCACGCCGGAGGATGCCAACCGCATCATCCGCACCGCTATCCGCGACGTGCTGGCGGAACTCTACGACGAGCAGACCGCCGAGACGATCCGCGTGCAGTATGGCGGCAGCGTCAAGCCGCACAACATGGCTGCTTTCATCGTGATGCCGGAAATTGACGGCGCGTTGGTGGGCGGCGCGAGCTTGAAGGCGGACTCTTTCACCGCTATCGTCAAGAACGCGCTGGCGGCCCTGTAACTCATCGGCGGGCAGGTCGGAGACTCGGCTTGTCCGCCGCCCGTGGGAGGGACTGAGATGACGTATGAGAACTCGGTGCAGGAGAACTTGCAACACGTTCGGGCGCGTCTTGCTGAAGCCGCCTTGCGTGCCGGGCGCGACCCGGCGGCAGTGCGTCTGGTGGCGGTCAGCAAAACCTTCCCGGTGGAAGCGGTTTTGGCTGCCTGGGAGGCCGGGCAGCAGGATTTTGGGGAAAATCACCCGGAAGAGGGGGCGGAGAAAATCCCCGCGCTGAGCAAGATGCTGCTCGGAGATCGCCCCCGCTGGCATATGATCGGTCACATCCAGCGGCGCAAGGCGCGGCTGGTGGTGCAGCACTTTGATTTCGTCCACTCGGTGGATCGGATGGCGGTAGCGCAGAAGCTCAGTCGGCTGGCCGTCGACGCGGCGCGGACGCTGCCGATCTTGCTGGAGTGCAACGTTTCCGGCGAGGCGAGCAAGTACGGCTATCAACTGGCCGGCTGGGAGCACGATCCCGACCTCCGCCAGACGTTCTTTGACGAAGTGGCGCAGGTGTTGGCCTTGCCGGGCTTGCGCCTGGAAGGGCTGATGACGATGGCCCCGCTGGTTGACGATCCGGAGGAGGTGCGTCCGGTGTTTGCTTCGCTGCGCGGCCTGCGGGATGCGTTGCGCGAAGCCTTCCCCGGCGCGGACTGGCAGCATCTCTCGATGGGGATGAGTGCCGA
>WFQZ01000237.1 GCA_015486785.1 Thermoflexales bacterium | reverse complement strand
TCCCCACACCGCCCTTGCCGCTCATCACCACGATCACCGTCTTGATGCGGTTGAGGGTCGCGGCGGGCATCGTCTCCTGCTTGGGCTGTCCGCCCCGGAGCTTCTGTTGCAGACGCGCTTTCTCTTCGTCGTTCATCCCGGTGAGTGTTACCTCAACTTGCAAGCCGTCTTCCAGGGCCTTGATGTGCTTGATCACGTCGGCCTTGATCTGGCTCTGCAAGGGGCAAGTGGGCACGGTCAACGCCACCGTCACGTGAACGCGATTCCCCTGAACTTGCACCTCGCGGATCATTTCCGCATCCACTAAGTCGCGGTGCAGTTCCGGGTCAATGACTTTTCGTAGTGCTTGCATCACTTGTTCTTTCGTTACCACAAAATCCTCCTATATGCGCACGCATGCGCGGTAAGTGTTTTTATGCGACCAACGCGGGCACAGCCTGCGCGGCCTCGATCTGCTCTTCTTCGCCCGCCGCCACCGGCCAGATGCGATCCGGGGCCGTGAGGCGGTCAATGTACAAGATGCCGTTGCAATGGTCAATTTCGTGCTGGAAAACACGGGCCGCAAACCCTTTCAGACGCAAGCGGATGGGTTTGCCGTGGCGGTTCATCCCTCGCACCACGACGGAAACAGATCGTTCCACCTCGCCCACGTAGCCCGGAACGGAGAGACAGCCCTCAATCCCCGGCTCCGTGGCGCGGGAGGACTTGATAATTTCCGGGTTCAGCACGATGAATCGCCGTCCACTGAGCGGCACATTTTCATCCTCAGGGATTTCCACAATGATGATTCGTTGCAGTTCACCAACTTGAACCGCAGCCAGCCCCACGCCGTTTTCCTGGTGCATCGTTTCCACCATATCATCAATGAGCGTCTGTATCTTCGGCGTGATGGCCGTGATCTTCCGCGAGCGCTGCCGCAAACGCGGGTCGCCCACTACGATAACTTCACGTAACATTATTCACCTCCAGTTGCCTGCTCAACGGCCCTACGCCGTCGCAGTTCGTCATACGTTGTGAACCAACTCAAAAGCTCTTCTTTGTGCCGCTGCGCTTCGGCTTCCTTCTGCCGCTGCGAATACTCCCGCTGCCGCTTTGAGATTTCCTCTTGGATTTCTTGCGGGTGACGCAGCCATTTTAACTCAAATTTCCCCATTGTGCCGGCGGTTTCCAGCATCACATGCCCGTAATCGAAGAGCCGAGGCAGCATGCCCGGAATGGAGAAGCTGATGTTCTGAATGTGCGAGAGCACCGTCTCTTGACGGCTCTCCTTCATCAGCAGAGGCGAGCGTTCCACCAAGATCAAGTGGTTGGGCGTGATCTGGAAGTAGTCATTGCGCCAGTCCTCTGCGATCCACAGGAGCTTGGCGAACAAAGCTGCTTCGGTCAGCAGCCACACCACGATCATCCAGCGGGCGCCGGGCTGACTCCAGCGGCCATTGAGGAACACCATCCCGCCGATGGCGACCAGGAGCATCGGCACGATCACCCACATATAATGGAAGTATCCCGGCAACCAGTAGCGGCGCAGCAAGATGGTGCTGCCGTCCTCGCTGACCGTCCACGAGGGCGGGAAGAGCAAGTCCTTCAGCCAGGCCGTGGCGACGGAGAGTTTGTTCTTGGGGGCGACCGGCGGGGCACTTTGGGCCGCCAGCGGCGTGACCTCGCCGCCCTCCAGCCGATGGCTGAGTAACTCGCGGATCGCGCCGTGCGTGCGCAGGATGTCAAGCTCTTGCGCTCGCTCTATCTCGTGGAAGATCGCCTCGCGCAGCCGTTCGGGGTGAGGTACGTAGCTCATATCAATCTGCACAGTCTCCCCGGCGGTCTGCAACACCAGATTCCCGAAATTCAGCATGTTCGCCGTCAGGCCGGGGCGCACTTCGTGGATGTCCTGGATGTTTTCCAGAGGACATTCCTCAAAGTCCTCGGAGAAGGGCCAGGTGCGCTCAATGTGCGCCACCCGTTGCGTGGTGAGCACGAAGTAATCATCGCGCCAGTTCATAAAGTGCCAGAAGAGCAGGAAGAACAGGATCAGCATCAGGATCAACGTCAGCCAGCTCAGGACGCTCGCGACGAAGGTGTGCGCGGTCACCAGCAGGATGAAGACCGGCAAGAGCATCACCAGCATCAGGAGCGAAGGCGTCGCCTTGCGGCTCAGGTGCAGCCAGTGACGGTTCACCGCCATCACCACCCACTCGTCGTCGCGCAGCCACTTGAACTTGGGCAGGGCCAGCCGACGGCGCACCTCATCGCTCAAAATGAGCTTCTCCCGCAGGCGAGGACGCTCGGCGTAGAGTTTGGCGAAGTCCTCCCGCATAATCAGCAGAACTTTCGTCGGCTCTAACGCTTCCGCCGTGGCGTCGTGGAAATCGCCCACGAGCAAGCCGGTCTCGCCCAGCGTATCGCCGGGGCCAAGCGTGCCCAAGTCCCTGGCAATTCCCTCGCGATCCACGCGCGTCAGTTGAACTTTGCCTTCCAGAATGATGATGAAGCGATCAGAGATTTCGCCTTGCCCAAAGAGCCATTCCCCACGGTCGTATTGCGCCTCACGGGCGATCAAGGCCACCTGGTACAGCTCCTCTTCCCGCTCACCGAGGAAATCCTTAAACATAGGGAGTTCTTTGAGATGTTCTACTGTAATCCTGGGTTCCATAAGTTGATCTCCTGCCTGAAATTACAATCCCGCCGACGGGCCAAAAGTTATGGTAATCCTTCGAGCTGGAACGAGAAGCCCAGCATCTCAAACAGCACCGAGGTTACATTCGCCGGACGCGAAAATTGGACTTCAAACTCCACTTGTCCGCCTGATTCCACCGTCCAAGGGGGCAGCGGGGTGATCGCCTGCAATGAACTCGCGCCGACGCTGGAAGTGAGGGCCAAATCATCGCGGGTGACGGTGAGAGGAGACTCGCCGTTATTGCGCACCACCCCATCAATCACGATCACGTTGCGCGTGCCATCCACAAAGGCGGACTTCATCTCAACCTGCGGCTGCGGCGGAAGGGGCGCGGGCACAGTGTAGGGCAAAACTTCTCGGATTGCATCGGGGAGAGTGGGATCGGGGCGGAAGACCCAGGTGAGCGGGGGATTGGTGCTGCGCGGGATGAGATAGCCCGCGCTGCCCAGCACCTCGTCGCCCGGCGCAAGCTCGCCTTGCACGGCCCCGTGTTCACCTTGCGCGGTGACTTCCTGGCTCAGCGGGTAACGATGCCCGTCGCCATCCTCCAAGATCATCTCAAAAAGCGCGGTATCCAAAGGCGTGTCGCCCGCATTTTTGAGTCGATATTCCACCACAAAATGCCGCGTGTCCACGCCGTCTTCCACCACGCCGGATTTGAGGACTTCGACCCGCAGGCCATTGATCTGTTGCGCGGCGGTCGTCGTGGTCACATCCGGCAGATAGCGGGCTTTCACCACCAGGCGGCTGGATTGCTCACCGCCAAGGAGCACCACCGTCAAGCCGGGCTGCTGTTGAGCCATCGGCCCGGTATCGGTCACGGCAATGCGCTGCGCCTGCGGAGAGCCAAAGACAAGACTCGTGCCGTTATCCAGCGTCAAGGTGATGCGATCCCCGCCGCTCAATCCGGCCAACAGGGATTCGGTGGAGGTGGTGTAAGGCACGCCGATCACGTAGTTGACCACCGTCCCGTAGAGCCACACGGCCACCGAGGCGTCATTTGCGGGAATCGGCCACCGCCCCTCCTCCGGGACCACCGCCACGACGCTGAAACTGTGATCAGCAATATCCAGCGACAGTGGAGAGGCCAGCTTCAAGGGGGTGCTGTTTTCTTGCACCACCGGCATATCCGGCGGAACGGTGGGCGGCGAAGTGAAGGTGGTCAGCTTGCCGACGGAGACTTCCTCCGCGCCGCCGGTGGGACGCTGGCCTTGCTGCGCGAGAAAAGCCCCCACGCCCACGCCCACGACGATGAGCAGCCCCAGCAGGATCAGCAGGAAAGCCCATATCGGAGGAAGGGAGCGGTTCGGCCTGGGGCGTGACGGGGAAAC
>WFQZ01000236.1 GCA_015486785.1 Thermoflexales bacterium | reverse complement strand
GTGGCGGGGTCGGCGGGGTTGCCTCTGCGGGCGGACGCACTTCATCACTCATGCAGCACCTCTCAAGGAATCTCGCTGGGCATCGGCGGCGGCACAATGCGCACGATCACTTCCGGCACCTGGGATTCCACCAGCCGATCAAAGCCCAGCAAGGGCACCACCACTTGCACCGTGCCAATCGTGGGCACGGTGAAGGAAAGTTGCCCTTGTTCGTCCGTGTAGCCACGGGCTAACTCCTCGCCTGATTCAGCCGAAAGCACTTGCACGAAGAACCCCGGAACGCCCTCCCCCGCGCCAAGCTCACCATCCTGGTTGACATCGTAGTAGACGATGATGCGGAAGTTCCGAAATCCGCCCGGCGTGGGCGTGGGGACGATGGGCGTGGGGGTCTTCAATAAATGAAAGGTCAGGTCGGTGCTGACGGCGGCCGGCGTCGGCGTGGCAATCGGCGAGGCCGGCGGACGCGGTGTGGGCGTGGGGCGCGGCGTGGGGATGGTGCCTTTATCGGGCACGCCGCCACTGCCGGGCACCGGCGTCACCGTGCCGGGCACGGTGAGATCGCAGCGCAGCTTGTACTTGCTGTTCACCGTGTCATGCACGTCCATCCGGTCGCCCTGCCCCACCAGCACATACATAAACCCTTCGTAGTTGCTGTAGAAGGACACGCGGCTGTTGAAATCGCCCAGTTTGATGTCATCGTTGCTGGCAACTGCGTTATCCCAACTGGGGCCGGTGAAGAAAATCATATTGGGGTCTACCCCTGGGTCCAGATCAGAAGTCTGACAGGTCAACTGCAAGCCGGGCTTGACGCGGATTTTGAAAAAGTCGTTATCCGTTTTCCAGCCGCCCCAAGGGACGAAGTTCAAGTTGTACGTGAGACCGGAAGCAATCGTAGTGGCGTGATCAAAATCGTAATTCGGCTCATACTGATCGAAGCCCGAAGGCCAAGTTGGCTGCGGCACCGGCGTCGCCGTGGGCGGAACGTGCGTGGGGGTCGGCGAGGGGGTGTTGGTCGGGGCAACGGGCGTGTTGTAAATGAGCGTGTAAGTCCCGCCGCTGCACTGCGAACTCACCTGGAACACCTTAAAGTAGTACGGCCCCACGCCGGTAGCCTCAAACGTGATGCTGGCGCGATAGTCCGAGGTGTCCGTGTCGGTGTAAATCGGGCGGCGATCCGGCCCGTAGACGATGATTCCCAAGTTGTAATTCGTGGTGCGATCCGGCACCGCCTGAATCGTGTAATGATACTGCGGATGGGCGTTGTCCAGCCGATAGAAATCCACTTGCGTGGTGATCCCCTCGTGCGGCACGCCATTATGACTCAGCAAGGATTGCCCGGTGTAATTCGCAATCGTGGCTGCATCGGTGATGGTGTGATTCCCGAAAGGCGCGGCGTCGGTAGTGGTAATATCCAGCGTGCAAGTTACCGCCGTGGACGCCGGAAGTTGCGGTGCGCTGACCGCGTTAGCCGGCGTGGGAGAAGGTTGCGGCGTCGGGCTGGGCGTAAAGGTCGGGATCAGTGTCAGCGTGAGTGTGGGAATCGGCGTCGCGTTGGGCGGGGCATCCTCCGCCAACACCGGCGAGCCGTTTCCGAGCATCAACAGGGTCAGGAGCAGAAATGCCCCCAGGAATCCCCAAAAACTCTGTGTTGCCTTAGTTTTCATTGAGTTACGCTCCTCTCTGGTGATAAACCAGCACCTCAAGCATAATCTAGGTTAGAGTGATTGTCAAACTATTAACCGGCTAGTGCTTCGGCAGAACCGTGAGCGGCGCACGTCCGGCCAGCAATCGCTTTGCGCCCACGTGCTCGAAGAGCACGGTGACCACTTCCTCGTGCCCGGAAAGCTCGCATTCCATCACGGTGCCCTCACCGTAGTGGGCGTGCTGCACCCGATCCCCAACGTGATATTGCGTCACCCGCTGCTGCGGGCGGGAGGGCCGCCACGCCGGTTGCGACCAGGTGGACGTCGCACGAGTTCGCTGCGGCTGAGGACGGCTCAAGACCTCGGCAGGCAGGTCGTCGAGGAAACGCGATGGCTCAGACGGTTCGCCGCCTCCCCAGCCCCAACTGCGGCGGAAGGCATACGTAAGGTAGAGCCGCTCCTTGGCGCGGGTCATGCCCACGTAGAGCAGCCGCCGCTCCTCGGCGATCTCTTGCTCCGTATCCAGAGAACGGCTATGCGGCAACCGCCCCTCCTCCAGGCCGGTGATGAACACCACCGGATATTCCAGCCCCTTGGCACTGTGGAGCGTGAGCAGCGTGACCGCATCTTGCTCCTCGCTCAGCTCGTCCACGTCGGCCACCAAGGCGACCTCGGTGAGGAAATCGCCCAAGGGAAGATCGGCGGCCTCAGAAACCACGGCTTGCAGTGCCATCACGTTTTCCCAACGCGCATCCGCCGCCGAAAGGCCGTCCGAGCGGGGAGCGCGTTCCTGGGTGTGCGTGCGCAGGTAAGCGCGGTAGTTCGTGTCGGCCAGGATGGACTCCAGCAGGGCGTCCAACCCCGTTTCTTGATAAACTTGCAGCCATTGTTGCACAAGCGATACAAACGCCAGAAGCGCGTTATAAGTGCGCCCCTTCACCGCCCGTTGCTCCAGCAGCCAGAGCACGGCCCGATAGCGGCTGAGTCCTTGCTCGGCAGCCGCCTCGGAAACGCGGGCGATGGTACGCGCCCCGATGCCGCGCGGCGGCACGTTGATCGCACGCAGCAAGCTCACGTCATCATCTGGATTTTGCACCAAGCGCAGGTACGCCAGCAGGTCTTTGATTTCCTTGCGGGCATAGAAGCGCGTCGCCCCGATCAGCCGGTAGGGGATGTTGCGATGCACCAGACTCTCTTCCAAAGCACGCGACTGGGCGTTGGTGCGATACATCACCGCCACATCGCCGGGGCGATACGAGCGCAACAGCCGTTGGATTTCCTCCGCCACGAACCGCGCCTCATCCACCTCATCGTAGGCCTCGCGCAGGCGAATGGCGACGCCGCCTTGGCGGCGGGTGAACAAGCGTTTGGGAGTGCGCCCCCGATTGCGGGCGATCACTGCCTGCGCAGCATCCAAGATCACCTGCGTGGAGCGGTAGTTTTCCTCCAGCAAATACGTGCGCAGCTCAGGGAAATCCTGCCGCAAGCGGCGGATATTGCGGGCGTCCGCGCCGCGCCAGGAGTAGATGGACTGATCCTCATCGGCCACCACGTACAGGCTATGATGCTCCCGCGCCAGCAGGTTCAAGATCACGTACTGCGCCATGTTCGTATCCTGGAACTCGTCCACCAGGATGTGGCGGTAGCGGTGCTGATATTTCTCGCGGACCAAGTCGTCCGCCTGGAACAGTTTGGCGGTCTCCATGAGCAGATCGTCAAAGTCCAACCCGTTGCTCTTGCGGAGCAATTCTTGATAACGGGCGTAGGCTCGCGCGGCCACCAGATCGTGATAGGTAGTAGTCGGGTACTCGGTCGGCGGGATCAGCTCGTTCTTGGCCCGCGAAACCGAGTTCAAGAGGCTGCGCGGACGATACCGCTTGTCATCCAGCCCCAACTCACGCACCACCTGCTTCATCAAGGAGAGCTGATCATCGCTATCAAAGATCACGTAGTCGGGGGAAAGCCCGGCGACCTCCGCCTCGCGCCGCAGGATGCGGGCGCAAAGCGCGTGGAACGTCCCCAGGGCCATCGCGCGGGCGGCATTTTCGCCCAGCATCGCCGCCAGACGTTGGCGCATCTCTCGCGCAGCCTTGTTGGTGAACGTCACCGCCATCATCCGCCACGGCGAGACCGCCAGCTCCACCTGCATCCAGGCAGCGCGGCGGGTGAGCACGCGCGTCTTCCCCGATCCCGGCCCGGCCAACACCAAAACCGGTCCCTCCGGCGCAGTTACCGCCTCCCGCTGCTGCGCGTTAAGCCCCTCAAGCAAGTTCACCGTATCCATAAGGAGCATTATAACACACAGGAACTTTCTCGGCGCAATTGCCTTGGGAGAGCGTCACGAGTTTGGGACATAATTCTGGGGTGTCTTCAAAGGCCAGGCGACGCTCAGACCGGCGCAAAGGGAAGCCATTGGCACCTGGCTGATGTCATAACTGGCCAACTCTAGCGGGCACTTGCCCCGAATCCCGGGT
>WFQZ01000235.1 GCA_015486785.1 Thermoflexales bacterium | reverse complement strand
GGTCGCCGGGCGGGCGGGTCGGGGATTGTTGGGCGGGCGCGTGATCCTGCAAACCTATCACCCGGACAATTACGCCATCCAGTACGCCGCGCGGCACGATTACATCGGCTTTGCGCAACACGAACTCCGACTCCGCGAACGCATCGGCTATCCGCCTGCCATCCGCCTGGCGCGACTGCTCTACGTCCACACCCAGGCGCACAAAGCCCGCCTCGCCGCCGAACGCCTGGCGGACACCCTGCGCCGGGCATTGGATGCCGCCGGTCTGCCCGCCACCGACCTCATCGGCCCGGCTCCGGCGTTCTTCGCCCGCGTGCGAGGCCGCTTCCGCTGGCAACTCCTGCTCCGCAGCACCGATCCGGCGGCCTTCCTGCGCACCATCCCGCTGCCCGCCGGCTGGCGCGTGGATATTGATCCCCAATCGGTGCTCTAAACCCCCAAACCGTTGTTCTACCATCGCCTTATGCTAGAATGGCTCGCGCTTAGCAAAGCCATGTTACTTTTGGAGGTGACAAAAGAATGTCTGACACAGAACAACCCCTTGAGGTTGAAAATCAAACGGAATCGCCGCAGGCTTCCACGGTCGTGAGTCTGGCCGATATGGAAGCAACGCAATCGAGCGGCGGCGGGAAGCTGGACGGCTTGATAGCCTTCTTCGCGGCCCACAAATGGTGGGTCATCGGCGCGGTGCTCGTGCTGCTGTTCCTGGCCCTCTTCCTGCCCCCGATCTCCCTCGGCTCACGGCTCACCGCCGGCAGCGGCTACACCACCTTGACCGCAGAGACGCCCTCCATCTCGCACCCGGACGGGCTGACCGTGACCCAGACCGGCGACGCCAAATTACGCCTCAAACTCGGCTCCGTCCCCCGCGCGGACTTCGTAGCCGAAAAAGCATCCAAGGACTTGCGCCCGGCAGTTGAGGCCATTCCGGCCTACCTGGAGGCCAAGAGTCCCTACTACACCATCGCAACCAAGGGCAAAGTGACCGGCCCGGCGCAACTAACGGTACAAATCCCCAACGAATCAGAGCCGTGGGAAACGCTCGACCTATACACCTGGGACGGCAAGGCGTGGCGTTGGCTGCCCACGCGCTTGGATCGCAAGAACGAAGTCTTGCTGGCGCAAGTGGATACGCTGCCCGCGTCGGTCATCGTGATGCAGAGCAAGCTGACCCAACAGCAAGTGGCCGCCGAAGTGCCCTCCTACCCCATCGCCGGAGCGGATCAGGTCTTGACCGAGGCCGACGTGCCGGGGATGCTGATCGGCACCCTGGGCGGCTTGACCGGCGACGCGACGCAGCTCCCGGCCGTCAACCCCAACCTCAAGCCCGCCCCCGTGCCCGTTGTGCGCAACTGGGTCGCCGGGCACGATCCCAACTGGGCTTTGGTGACCGACATGCTCGGGGCCGACACTTCCCGCCAAACCCACATTGAAAACCTGGTGGGGCTGGCGAAGAGCGGCGGCTACGGCGGCTTAGTGCTGGATTACCGTGCCTTACCGGCCAGTGCCCGCGAAATCTACGCCTCATTCATCACCGCCCTGGGCGCGGCCTTCCATAAAAACGGCCTGTGGCTAGCGGTGACGGTGGACGAACCGCAGCTTGCCGCCGACGGCAGTTGGGATACCGCAGGCTACGATTGGGCGAAGCTGGGCGCAGCCGTAGATCAACTGCGGATCACCATGCCCGTTGATCCCACGGCCTACGCGCCGGGCGGCCCCGTGGAACAGATGTTGGCCTGGGCTACATCGCAAGTCAACCGCTACAAGCTCACCCCCGTCTACTCCACCTTGAGCACCGACGGGCAAACGCTCGTCCCGATGGACACAGTTTTTGGTGCGCTGGGCCAACTCCAGGCGGCCCAACCGCTCACCGAGAGCGTTTCGCCGGGCACACAACTGACCTTCCAACTGGGCACGCAAGCTCCGCAAGTGGCGCAAGACGCCACCACCCACGTCACCAAAGTCACCGCCGGGGAGCACGTGTATTGGCTCGGCTCGCCCGCGTGGCTGCGCACCAGGCTTGACCTGGCCGCCCGCTATCACCTAGGCGGCATCGTGCTGCGCAATCTGTGGGACGAAGGCAACATGCCCGGCCTGATGGAAGCCGTGGCCAACTACAAAGCGCAACTCGCGGCGGCCCCCACGACGCCGCCCGCCGTCACCTGGCGCGTCACCAACCCACAAGGGCAAACGGCGGATTCCAGCACCCCGCTCACCCAGCCGCAATTTGCGTGGACAGCGCCGCAAGTCACCGGCACCTATCACATCGCCGCGTCCCTGGCCGGGGTGGATAAAGGCAGCCTGGATATCACCGTCGCCGTCCCCGCGCCGGTCGTCACCGACACGGAAGAAGCGGCCTCCGGCACCGGGGAAACCACCGACACCACCGCCAGTCCCGCCACCGGCGAGAGCGCGGACACACTGGCGGCGGCCTTCGTGGCCGATGTCACCGTGCCCGACTACACCCACTTTGACAAAGGCGCGTCCTTCGTCAAAACCTGGAAGCTGCGCAACGCCGGGACCGCCGATTGGCCGGAGGATACGGTGCTGGTCTTCGTGCAAGGCGAACAGATGAGCGACACATCCCAAGTGCCGGTGGGCGCGGTGAAAGCCGGTGATGAAGTCGAAATCAGCGTGAACATGGTCGCCCCGGATAAAGACGGCACCTTCAAGGGGCTGTGGAAGCTCCAGGCGGGCGGCAAGGACATTGACCAAGGCATGGTCACCGTGGTGATCAAGGCGGGCGAAGAGGTACAAGCTCCGCCGGCCCCCGTCGCGCCCCCCGCCGGAGGCGGCGGCGCGTTCGAGTTAGGCGGGCACGTGCGCGACCTGGGTCTGCCCTACGCCGACAAGATGCACTACGCCGGAATGACCTGGATGAAGGTGCAGGTGCGTTACAACGAAGACGCGGCGGGCATCATCGCCGTGGCCCACGCCCACAACTTCAAAGTCCAACTGAGCGCGTTGGGCAGCGCGGGCATGGTCACCCAGCCGGGGTTTGAAACCAACTACACCAACTGGGTCGCCACCTTGGCCAAAGAAGGCGCGGATGCCATTGAGGTATGGAACGAGCCGAACATTGACCGCGAATGGCAAGTCGGGCACATCAGCCCTCAGGCCTACACCAGCTTGCTGTGCAAAGCCTACCAGGCGATCAAGCAGAACAACAGCAACACCGCCGTGATCAGCGCAGCACCGGCCCCCACCGGCTACTTCGGCGGATGCGGCCCCAACGGCTGCGACGATCAACCGTGGCTCGAAGGTCTCTACGCGGCGGGCGCGGCCAACTGTATGGACTACATCGGAGCGCACCACAACGCCGGCGCGACCTCGCCCTCGGCCACCAGCGGTCACCCAGCCGACGCGGGCGATCATCACCATTCTTGGTACTTCCTGCCGCAGACCCAACTTTACTACAACATCTTCCATCAAACGCGCCAACTGTTCTACACCGAAATGGGATACGCTTCCCAAGAGGGCGTGCCCACCTTCTCCGACCAATTCGCCTGGGCGCGGGGCATCAACAACGCGCAACAAGCGGCGTGGTTGGCGAAAGCGGCGCAGCTAGGGCAGAGCACCGGCATGGTGCGCTGCATCATCGTTTGGAACATTGACTTTGTGCGTGCGGGCTACGATCCTCAGGATGGGTACGCCATCATCCGCCCCGGCGGAGGCTGCCCGGCGTGCGAATCTCTGCACGCGGTCATGGGATCGCGCTGAGCTTGTAGGCACGATCAAAATGAGCCTGCCGGGGGGAAAATACCTTCCTGGCAGGCTTTTTTTCTGAGGCAACTGTCACCGCCGAGGGGCGTTGGTGCGATGCACTTCAGAAGTGCGTCGCACCTGGCAAGCTCTTTCTCCGCGAGCTTTGCGACTCTTGCAGTGAGCAGTTATTCTAAGGCGAGGAGTTTTCTATGACGGCTAAAGCATCCCGCGAGGTACGTACCGCGTTCACGCTCAACGTGATCAACGGCGGCTTGTTCCTGCTCTCCAACACCTTGATGGACACCAACTTGGTTTTGGTATGGTTCCTCAGCAACCTCACCAACTCCAACTTGCTGTTGGGGCTGCTGGGGCCAATCGCCACCGGCGGCTGGTTCTTGCCGCAGCTCTACATGTCGGCCAAGATTCAACACCTGCCCCGCAAGATCGGCGTCTATCGCGCCGTGATGATCGTGCGCACCATCCCTTGGGCCATCCTGGTGGCGACGATGTGGTGGGTGCAAGACCCGGTGCTCCTTTTGATCGTCTTCTACATCGCCTACACAGTGATGCGCGTGGCGGCAGGCATCGGCGGCATCCCCTACCTGGAAATCACTGCCAAAACGGTGCCGCCTGCACTGCGCGGACGGCTGTTTGCGATGCGCATGCTGGCCGGGGGATTGCTGGGGCTGCTGGGAAGCCGCTTCGTCAAATACATCCTCGGCGGTAACTTGCCGTACCCGCACAACTACGCGGTGTTGGTGGGCGTGGCGTTAGTCTGCGGCATCTCCGCGCAAGGCGTCCTCTCCTTCGTGCGTGAGCCGCCCGGCGAAACGCAACCGGCGACATCCACGCTCGTGCAGCTCAAACGCGGCTTGGCCATCCTGCGGCGGGACGCCAACTACCGCCATCTGCTGCTAGGACGCTCCGCCCTGTTCCTGGGCTTCATTGCCCTGCCGTTCTACACGGTGATGGCGCGGCGCATCCTGCACGCGCCCGATCAAGCCGCCGGGGACTTTTTGATGTTCGTCACCGCTACCCAGCTCCTCACCAACTACCCGTGGGGCTGGCTGGCCGACTATCGCGGGCGGCTGTGGGTGAGCAAACTCGCCGCCTGGGGCTGGCTGAGCACGGCGGTGCTGGCCTTGGCACTGCTCTTCATCGCGCCGCACCTTCCGCCGCTGCCCTTCCCCACCTATATGCTGGCGTACCCGCTGTTCGTGATGATCGGCATCTTCGTGCCCGCCGACGGCGTGGCCGGAATCAATCTACTGCTGGAGATCGCGCCGGAGCGGGAACGACCGCTCTATGTGGGATTCGCCAACACGCTGCTGGGATTGGTCACCCTGCTCAGCGGCCTGGGCGGCAGCCTGGTGGATTGGTTCGGCCTGGCGACCCTCTTCGTCGCCACCGTCATCGTCAACGCCCTGGCCTTGTTCTTCTACGCGCGGATTGACGCGCACAGTCTGGTACAATAATCCCACCCATTTTCACGCTACAGGAGGCCCAAAATGAAATCCCACACCTGGACGATCTTCCTTACCCTGTTGGTATTGCTCTCGCTGGCACTCAATGCGCTGTTGCTCTACGTCCTGTGGAACGTCCAAAGCGCAGCACTCGTCTCGCTGACCGAAATGCGCAATCAGCTCATCTCCCTGAGCCGCCAGCCGCTGACGATGCAAGTCCACCTGGAGCAAGACGTCCCGCTGGAAACCACCGTCCCCATCAGCCAGACGATGAACGTGCCTTTGGACTTTGACTATCCGCTTTCCACCGTGGTCAACACCAGCTTCAACGTCCCCTTGCTGGGCAAGCAGGAAGTCGCCATTCCCATCGAGACGATCATCCCCATCCAATACACTGTGGCCGTGCCTTTGCAGATGGAAGTCCCCATCTCGTTCACCTACCACCTGAAGACAGACTTGCCGGTACAGGTGCAGCCACCCGCCGAACTCGGAGCGCAACTGGATAGCATCTTGGCGCGGCTGGAGCAGAGCTTGCCGCTCCACCTGCTGCCGGAGGGCCGATGAGCGGCATTGACCCGCAGCAACAGCGAACACACATGCGCCGACTTTTCGGCAGCATCGCGCCCGCTTACGACCGGCTCAACCGCCTGCTCTCGCTGGGACAGGACCTCAAATGGCGCGAGCGGACGCTGACCCAAGCCGCCTTGCCGCCCGCAGGCTGGCTATTGGACGTTGCCACCGGCACCGGCGATCTCGCCTACCTGGCGGCGCGTAAATTCCCCCGCCTGCACATCGTGGGCGTGGACTTGACCCGCCGCATGTTGACCGTCGCGCGGGGCAAAGCTCCCACCGTGCCCATCGCCTGGGTGCAAAATGATGGCCTGCGGCTGGCGTTCCCGGATG
>WFQZ01000234.1 GCA_015486785.1 Thermoflexales bacterium | reverse complement strand
CGCGTAGTTGGATTGATCTTCACCCGTGCGCTCCGTGTTCGGCGCGAGCGTGTACAGCGTGCTGCTGATGCCCGTCGTCGCCAAGTCCGGCTGATCCACGCCGTTCTCGTCTCTGTCTTGATCGGAGGTTTCGTCGTTGCCGTTGCCGAGAGAGGAAACGTAGCCGTAGAGCGGCCCGCCAGCCTGGAACTCGCTCGCCGGGATGTGGACGTAGTACGTCCCCGGCAGGAGCAAGTCGAAGGTGTAGTAGCCGCTGGCGTCCGTCGTCGTCGTCAGGAGCGGCGATGCCCCGCCCTGGCGGAACAGTTGCATCTCCACGCCCGCCGCGCCCGCTTCCGTCCCGTCCTGAATGCCGTTGTCTGCCACTCCGCCACCCGTGCCGGTATCGAACCACACCACATTGCCCAAGGCCACGCCCTCCACGAACCCAAAGTCTGCTGTGAAGTTGACGTTGTCATTGTCCAGATAGCCCGCGTAGCTGCTCTCGTTGTCGGTGATCGGCTCCGTGTTCGGCGTGAGCGTGTACAGCGTGCTGCTGATCCCCGTTGTCGCCAAGTCCGGCTGATCCACGCCGTTCTCGTCGCCGTTGTCGTCGGTGAACTCATCCGCGCCGTTGCCGAGAGAGGAAATGTAGCCGTAGAGCGGCCCGCCCGCCCGGAACTCACTCGCCGGGATGTGGACGTAGTACGTCCCCGAAATGAGCAGGTCAAAGGTGTAGTCACCGCTGGCGTCCGTTGTCGTCGTGAGCACCGGAGAAGCTCCGCCCGGCTGGAACAGTTGCACTTCCACGCCCGCCGCGCCTGATTCACCGGCGTCCAAGATGCCGTTGTTCATGTTCCCGCCCGTGCCGGTATCAAACCACACCACATTCCCCAGCGCGACCAGTTGCACAAAGCCGAAGTCCGCCGTCAGGTTGACGCAGTCGTCGGCCAACGCGCCGGTGTAGCCGGTGTCGTCGTCAGCGGTCGTTTCCGTGCCGGGGAAGAGGATGTAGGCGGTGCTGCTGATGCCCGTCGTCGCCAGCGCGGGTTGGTCTATGCCGTTCTCGTCTCTATCTTGATCGGAGGTTTCGTCGTCGCCGTGGCCCACGGAGGAGACGTAGCCGTAGAGCGGCCCGCCCGCCTGGAAGTTCTCCGCCGGCAGGTACACAGTGTAAGTGTTCGGGCGGAGGTTGTCGAAGATGTACCGCCCGTTGACATCCGTCGTCGTGGTCAGGATCGGCGTCGCCTGGCCGGAGATGTACAGCGTCACGGTGACGCCCGGCACGCCGGACTCGGTGCCGTTCTGGATGCCGTCGTTGGGCGTGCCGCCGCCCGCGCCGGTATCGAACCACACCACGTTGCCCAGCGCGACCATCCGAATCAGGCCGTAGTCAAAGGTGTAGTTGTTCTGGGTGATAACCGGCGTGTGGATGATCAGATCGCCGCCGGACGGCTGCCCGTCGGAATCCACAGCATCATCGCCACCGGCGTTGATCTGGGTGTAAGTGTAGACTTCCAGCGGCCCGCCGGGGGCGAAGTTGTCGGCGATGACGGCGATGGTGTAGGCCATGCTGACGGGCACGGTGAAGGTGTAATGGCCGTTCGCGTCCGTGGTGGTGGTGAAGACTCGCCCGTCGGGATAGGTGATGGTGAGCGTCACGCCCTGGAAGCCGTTAGCCGTCGGCTCGTTCTGGAGGCCGTCGTAATTGTCGTCGGCCCACACGTAGTTGCCCAGTTCCACCAAGCGGACGAAGCCGTAGTCCAGGCTCAAGTCCTCGGTAAAGGCCGAGGTTAGCGTGGTGGAGATGGCGTAAGGCTGCCCGCCGAAGGTCTGCGTGATGGCAGCGTTGGAGTCGGAGATCGGGCTGCCGACCATGTAGCGGGTCTGGGTGTAAGTCGCCAGCGGCCCGCCCGGCGCGTAAGCCGCGCTAGAAATGCGCACCGTGTAGGTCACATCCAACGGCAGATGCTCGAAGATGTAGTAGCCGCTGCCGTCGGTGGTGGTGGAGGAGATGTACGCGCCTGTGTCGGCGTTGAAGAGGTCAATCGCAACGCCGCTGATGGGGAACTCGCTGGGGTGCGAGCCTTGCACGCCGTTGTAGTCGAAGTCGTACCAGACGTAATCGCCCAGCCGTCCCATCTGCCACGCCAAGGGCAGGTCTGTGTCGTCTGTGTACTCGCGGGTGCCGGTGATGGTGTCGGTGAGGGACGTGGTGCGCACGACCGCGGTATTGGTCAGCGTGGTGGCGGTGTAGATGCTCTCGCTGAGGGAAGCCGTGTAGGTGAGCGCGAGCGTGTTGTTCGGCGGCTCGTTGCTCAACGAGGCCAACGTCCAAGTGACGGTGCGCCCGTCGGGGGCGATGCCGCCGCCGTGTGAGGCGAACAGGGCCCGGATGCCCGGCGGGATGGCGTCGGTGATGATGAGGCTGTAGGCCGGAGCGTTGCCGTCGTTGGTCAGCGTGAGCGTGAAGATGGCGGTCTGCGGGTCGGTGGTGATGCGCCCCTGCTTGACGATGTGGATGCGCGGCTCGCCGACCACGGTACTCACCTCGTTGCTGGTGGTGATCACGGTGGCCGTGGCGTGGGTCATCGTGGCCCGGTTGGAAATCACGTCGCCGCTGTTGGCATCAGCCGCCGCACTGGGCCACTCGTGCGAAATGCGTGCGGTCACGGTGATGAATGCCTGCGTCCCGTGCGGGATGGAGGCGAAGGTCGCCGTCACCTGCTGGCCCAGCCAAGTAGCCGAAGCTCCCGTGCCGCCGCTCGTTGTCAGCCGCTCAATCTTCAAGCGGGAATCCACCGTGTCCGTCACCACCACATCGTAGAGCGTGGCGGTGATGGGATCGGCGGGGACGATGAGCGTATAAGTCACCAGCGTGCCCAGCGTGGCCGTCGGCGGAGGCGCAAAGCGAGTGACTTTGGCGATGCCGCCGTTCACCGTGCGCACCGCCGCCGAATGGGAGCCGCCGCCGTAACTGCGGACGACGTTCGTGGGCTGCGTGCTATCCGACCAAGCGTCGTACCACAAGAAAGCGTGATTGGGCAGAGTGACGTTGGCGGTTATCCCGTCGGCGACCTTCACCCGCGCCGTGATCGTCAACGCGGTGTGGGCACGAGGGTCGAAGGGAGCGGCGGGCGCGAGTTGCGAGATGCGCCACACCAAATTACCCGTCGCCGGTAAGGGCCACGGCGATTGCATGACAGAGGAGGCCGGGTCATCACTGACAAAGGTGAAGGATTGTAAGCTCATCCCCGCCGGCAGATCGTCTTCCAAAATCAGATCGTGGCCGGTCAAGCGTCCCTGGTTGGAAACCACCAGCGTGTAGCTCACGATGTCGTTCGCGCCGACCGGACAAGCGACGGCATCCATCCGCGTCACCAGCACGTCATCCACCGTGATGTCACTGCCGGTACCTGAGCGGAACTGCAAGCTCCCCTGGCTGAACGTATCGTCCGTCATCTCCACCATTTTAGATTCGTCCACGTAGAGTTGCAGCAGCGAGCCAACCGCACGGATCTCAAAGTGATGCCAACTGCCGGGGCCGTCCGCGTGGCCACTGCCTACGCCAATTGGCGATCCATTCTGGTAACGCACCAGGCGATAGTCATTGTCTTGCCAGATGAAGACGTAGGCATTGCGCCAGCCATCGTTCCCCGGCTGCTGCGCACGGAAAACGACCCACAATTGCGCGGTGCCGTTATCCTGCCCCTTGCGAGCCATAAAGCTCAGGCTGAAATCGGAAAGCGAGGTGGTATTTTCCACATCGCCACTGTTGAACAAGTGCAGTGTGCCATCCCGAATCTCAGCCGGGGAATTGACCTGCGTCCATTGACTGAAGGGAGATGTGGTGGTATCGGCCACGTTGAAATTATCCCGCAGCAAGGTCGCGCCGCACCCATACGGCGTGACGTAGGATTTGGAAAGGTGCAAAATCGGCTCGTCCACCGTCAGCGTGACCGGTGTGCTGTCCGTCACCAGCGTAGAATCGGAAATCATCGCGACGGTGTTGGTGATCACATCGCCTTCAGCGGCGGTTTTGTTAATGTAAGCGGTGATCGTCACCCAGCCCCGCGAATATGGGGCGATGCCGGCGAAGCTGGCCGTAACTACCTGCCCGCTCCAGGAGGCAGCCGGGGATGTGCCGCCCGATGCTTGTACGGCGGTGATCGTCAAACGGCTGTTCAGCGTATCGGTGACCAACACGTTGTAGAACGCGGCGGAGATCGGCGTGGACGGCACGGCGATCACATAGGTAATCACGCTGCCGATGGTGTTGGTGGGAGCGGTGGGCATCGTCAGCAGCGTCTTGGAAATCCCGCCGTTCGTGGTGCGTACGGCTGTTGAGTGGCTGCCGCCGCTGTACTCGCGGGAGATGGGAGTCGGCTGGGTGTTGCCCGGCCAAGCATCATAGGAAAGCGCGGCCCGGTTGGGCAAGATCGTGTTGACGGTGATGGCCGTGTCCACTTGCAGGACGACGGTCAGCGTGAGCGCGGTGTGCGCGAGCGGGGAGAAAGGCACCGTGGCCGTCAGGTGATCAATGTGCCAGACGAGATCGCCCGTCGCGCCGGCGGACGGCGCAGCAGTGACGGCGGGGCTGGAGGAATCGTTGCTGGTCAACGTGTAGTTGACGAAGGACAAGCCGGAGGCCAGGCTATCGGTGACCACGAGGTCATACCCGGCCCAGTGCCCCTGGTTGGAGATGGGGATGGTGTAGGTGACGTGGTCGCCCGCACCGACGTAGCAGCCGGTCAGCCCAAAGCGCGTGATGAGGATGTCATCCAGCTCGTAATCGCTGTTAGCGGTGGTGCGGATCTCGGTGAAACCGCCGCTGTGCGAGGAATCCTGCACGTTGATCTTGCGGACTCCATCAACGTAGACCTCAATGTGTGGTCCCACGGCGCGGATCTCAAAGTGATGCCAGCGGTGATCGTCGGGGAGTGAAGCTGTTGCGCCGGGGATGGTGCTCTGACTGCCGCCGACGTATTTCACCAGCACCAGGTTATTAGTTTGCCACTCAAGAATGTAGCTGTCTGTACTATAACTGTTGGCAATGCGGAAGGGGATCCACAAACTCCCACCGTTGTTGTGTTTCCTGCGAACCAGCATGCTGAAGCTGAAATCGGAAAGGCTCTCGGTATTCCGGACATCGCCGGAGTTATAGAGATGGAGCATGCCATCGCGGATTTCCGTGCCGTTACTGAGATGGCTCCAGTTGCCGAAAGGCGAACTGCTGCTATCCGGCACGTTGAAGGTGTCATTCAAAATGGTCGCCCGGCATCCCGACGGCGTGACGTAAGTCTTGCCGATGTGCAGCACCGGGACATCAATATCCACGTTTGCCGTATCGGTGTAGACGTAAGGCTGCCCATCGTCGGTGTAGGTCATCGTCAAGTAGTTGGTCAGCAGCACGCCAGGATGAACCTCAGGCACATCCTGGATCACGGCGGTGAGCACGCCCCGGATGCGCAATGAACCGGACACATCCCCCAAAGCCCACACCACAGCCCCGCTGTTCAGCGAACCGGGGTCGCTGGGGGTTTTATTCAGCGGCCCAAACGGCCCGCCACTGTTGCCGTCCGTATCGTAGGTGTACGTGAGCACCGAATCCACGTACCCCAGGCCGACGGGCAGCGTGTCGGTAAGCGTGAGCTGCTCGTAGAGTGCGTTTTGATCCGGCAGGTCCGCCGTCAAGGTGAAGACCATCAGACTGCCCACCGTGCCGGTTTGCAGCTCCGGGCCTTTGCCGAACTGTTGCAGCAAAGTCGTGTAAGCCGTATCACTCACCACGGCGGTGGAGCAACCGGTAGCACATCCGGCACGCACCGAAGCGAGGTTGCTGTTATCACCGGAAGGCAGCAGCGTGGCCGAAACCATCGCCGTCCACGTAGCGCCCACCGCCAGCGAGCCGACCGTCCAGACAACCGTGTTGCCGCTCACCGTGGGCACGCTGCCGTCTGAGCCGTTAGCGGCGACGACGCTGCCGTAGTTGTTGCCCGCCACATCGGTCACCACCACATTGGCTGCCGACACATTGCCGGTATTGCGCACCGTCAGCGTCCAAGAGACCACGTCCCCCACATCCGCCGTCTGAGCACGCGGCGTTTTTTCAATGGTGACGTTGGGACTCTGTACGGTCAGGTTGCCCGTGTCGTGGGCAGTGAACGGCCCGCTGTCGCTGCACACCGGATGATCGTCGTAGTACAAATCCGCCGTGATCGGATGGCCATTAATGATGGGACATGCGTTGGCGGTTGCTTCGTTCTTCAAATGCACCACCAGGTCAAAGGTGTAAGCACTGCCCATGTTCCCGGTGATTGTATCCCACTTGAATATCGGCGTGTGATCCGAGGTGATGATCTCCGTAGGCTTCAAGCCCACGCTGGTAATGGACTCGTACACCATGCCGCTGGGGATGGTGAGCGTCAGCACGTTGGAGTAAGCCCGTGCGCCGCCGTTAGTCAATCTGACGGTCACGTCGCCATCGCACACGGACACGGTCGCCGGAAGCACCTCCACGCCCAGATCGGGGGCCGCATCCAACTGCGCCGAATCCTGCGGGGAAAGGGCACTGGTACAGCCGTCGTTATCACAGCCGAAACGCAGCCGGGTATGGTTGAGGGTGGATACGGAGCAAGCATCCGCCGCGCCCGCAACCGTGCCGGTCAGATAAAAATAATGCGTGGTGCCGGGCGTCATATCCCCGATATCCCACGTGATGGTGTGACTGGCCAAGACCACGCGGGGCGTGTAAGCCTGTGTGGCCGTCACATACGTGAAATTCGTGGGCCAAGTATCGGAAAGCACCACATTGTGCGCCACGTAAGAATCGGTGGAAGGCGAGTTCTGCGTCTGCACTTGCCAGACAACCGTATCCCCCGGCGCGGCGTACACCACATCGCCAAACGAGCTGCCGGCGATCTTGCCCTGCTTGGTCACCATCATATCCGGCTTGAGTGTGCGCAGCGTGATGGCGTTTTCCGTGTAGCCAAGTTGTTGATTACACGGCCCCAAGGCGGCTGCCGAAGCATAAGCCTGCGGCGTGTGCGGCGGCACACACGAAGTTTGTACCGGCACTTGGATTCGCACTACGTACAGCGGCGGGAGTTTGTTGAACCACGTTTCTACCTCCGTGGGCGCGGAGATCGCCCGCCAAATCATAAACAAATCACCGCCGGAAATCACCTGCTGCGGCGTGAAGGCCGTCGTCATCGCCTGTTGCGCCCCCTGATCATCAAGAATCGTCATCGTGATCGGGGCACCGGGCACCGGAGAAAGCCCCTGGAGCGTCTCGGTGATGTCCAAATGATAGAGCGACACATCAGAAGAAGCATTTTTCGTTGTGAACACCACCTCGCCCGCGTCGCACATCGGCAAATCCGCCGATTGTCCGTTGTTAGTCAGCAGATAGGGATCGGGCACATCAAAATCCACCCGCGCGGTGGGCTGAGTACAGCTTGCGCCGAAGCAGCTATATTGAGCACTCAAATCTACGTGCAGCGGATCGCAGGCGATGGTCTTCCCCGAAACGGTGATCGCCCGCTGCGTGTTGGGCGGCAGCGAGGCTATGCGGAACACCGCCGCGTCCGGCGTGGTGATCGGCAGCGTGCCGCTCAACGTCGTGCCGGGATCGTCGGTTTGATAACCGGTGACCACCAGGCCGTAAAGTTTATTGGAAACCAGCACATCCGTAGCCGTGAGGTCGCCGTTATTGGTGACAAAGAACTTCCACAGCACCTCTTTTTCGCGCACCGTGTACTTGATCGGCGTGGCGAAGAGAATCAAGCTGGGATGGCGGTACGTGTGATCGCGGGAGGTAGTCGCGTTGTGCGTCACCGAGCAGCGGCTCAGGAAGCGCACCCCGGCATGCCAAACGGATGTTTGCGTACAATCCTCATCCACGTCAAAGGTAATGTCGCCATCGCCGTTCACATCCGCGCTGCTGGGCAGCGTGAAGGTGATCACGCCGTGCGTGGTATCCGTCTGCACCGTGATCGCGCCCACCGAGGCCAGCGACCCGTTGAAGGCGAAATTGCGGGCCGAAGCCACCTCCGCCGTGGAGGCGGTGAAAGTAATCACCACATGATCGGCCAATCGCCCCGGCGCGTTGTCGTGCAACGTCAAATCCACCGTGTTGGACGTACAGCGATCCAGGATGCGCGGCGCGAGCGAGACCGAAAGATCGCCGCGCCCGATGGAGAGTTGCTGCGGTTGGTTGAAAGAATTATTCGCCGCGCAAGCACTGTTATCGCTCACGCCGGGCAAGTACAACTGCGACCAGTCGTAGAAACTCCGCGTCACCGACCCGGCCAACGCATCTTCGGGCACCGAGACGGTGTAGGTGAGCCACAACACCATATTTTGCGTGGGCGCACCGGTGGCAGTCAGCGGCGACAAATCCACCACCAGTTGCCCGCCCGCCGACACGGTAGGCGTCACCCAAGCGGTGTAATCCGTTCCGCTGACCGTGAGGATCAGTGATAACGGGACATAGGAAAGATACACCGGGCCGGGCAACGCGCCCGCCCCAATAGGCGTACCCAACGCCTCGGTAAACACCGTCCCATCCCAGGTGACGACGGTGCTGCCGGTGATCTCGTAGCGGTGATTCAGCGTGAAGCCGCTGGCCCCGCAGGCCTCAAAATCGCCGCTGCTTCCGCCGCTGGACGTGATGCCTTCGGTATTGCCGATGATCGTTTCCACCGAGTCGGAAGCGGTCACATCGCTGCACCCGCTACACGTGGGATGGGCCACAGCATGCACGTCGTTGTGGACAATTTGGCCGGCGCCACACGCGCCGTTGGTCGTAGTAACCGCCTGCACCGTGTAAGTCATATTCGCGGCAAAACTCGCCGCCGTGGGCGTGAAGACCCACGTCACCACGCCGCCCGACGCGCCCACCGTGCCATCGCTGGCCGAGGGCGAGCCGATCAACGTGAACTCGGACGGCAGCGTATCGCTCACGTCCACCGCCCCGTCAATCTGCGCCGCGTTGCTGCCGGAAACAGAGACAACGTAGCTGAACACCTCGCCGCTCTGCACCGCATCTGGGCCTTGCTTACTCACCGACAGCGTCGGGGAATCCCCGCCGCCGTACTGATACGATCCCTCTTTCGGGCTGCTGACGAACGGCTCATTGCTGCACACCCCGCTGAACAGCGGCTCGAAGACCACACTACCCGATCCGTCATCACACACCGGGGCGGATTGCGGCGCAATCCGATAGGTCAGCGTGACCGCGCCGCTGCTAGTATTGAGCAACGTCCCCGCCGGACTTCCGGCGGTGTACGAAAAAACGCCCGTAGCCGCGTCATAAGTCCAGCCGCTGCTGACCGAGCCGGGCACCACGCTCCAAAAACCGTCGCTTTCGTAGCTTGAATCCAGCCGGAAATGCCCCGCCGGGCCGCCGGTATTGGTCACCGTGACGTACATCGTATGCGTGACCGGCGTGCAGTAAGGACACGTGACCGGCGAAACGACCTGCACATCCACCTTGGGCAGTTCCGGCGTAAAGAGCACGCTGGCCGTCGCCTGCAACGGCGTGATCGTGGTCGCATCTCCCACTCGGTTGCCGCACAGCCACGCGCCGGAAACCACGTTGGTAAAGTTACACGCTTCCACGCGCCCCACCACGGTAAACGTCTGTACCTCGTTCACCCCCAGTTGGGCAATGTGCGCCACCGGGTTCAAGTCGCCGGACGGCTGCGCCAGATTCTCGCCGCCGGTGTCGGTAATCGTGGCATCATAGAGCACACCCAGGCCGGTATTCTGCACCGTCACCGTCCAAGTGATCGGCTGCCCAAAGTCCGGCGTCCCCAAATTCTGCAAGGCCGGGTCCTTCTTGAGCACCAGATTCCCCCGTCCGGTGGTGATGTTCAACCCACCGCTGTTTGATTCAGTGGATGACTGTCCCTCATCGGCGTTGTAATGGATGTACACCCGCATCTGTTGCCCGGACAGGGCATCACACCGCGCCCGCAACTTGAAGTTCAGCGTGATCGTCTCCCCGGCCCCCAGGTTATACGGGGAAGTTGGCGTCCACGTGATGGTAGTGGAGTTTGCCACCACGGAAACCGGGATCGTGCCGGTGCGGGAGATCAACTGATCGCCGCCATCGTGGACAAAGTAATCCTCATGCTCGGCGGAAAGGACCACGCCATAGGCGGTATCCGTAGAGCGATTGTGAATCACCGCCGTATAGACCTCGCCGCCGCCAACCGGACTCCCCAAGCTGGCGTAATCCGGCCCGCTCACGTCCACCGTCAACAGCGAGACCGCAATCGGACGAAAGAGCCGGCAGCGAGCCGCCGGCGCGGGCGCGACTTCCGGCACGGTCTGCGCGGGCATCCACGCGGGCAACGCGCCGGCCTGTGGCGCAGCGGCGGGCGCATCAAACCACGAAGGCAGCACCGTCGCCCGCACGGCACTCGGCTGCGGCGCGGCCATCGCCGCACCCACGGGATAAAATCCCAGTAACATTGAACATAACACTAGTATGTGGCTCAGTTTCCTTAACATTGCCCTCTCCTTTTTGGACGCACGGCGAAAGCCGGATTAACGGGATCGCAGGGCGGACACGATAAACGACGCCCCCACCACAACAACGAACAACCAGATTGCGAGCCTAGGCTCGCTTCCCCCGGATTGAGGCAGAATTGGGTACGGAGTCACCGTAGGAGTAACTAATGAGATTTGCGGCAGCGGCG